>SICB01000006.1 GCA_009691555.1 Patescibacteria group bacterium
AATCCTTCCGAAGCTCTACTGCAAGAGCGCCAAGAGTTGCCGGGTAGCGTAGTCTTTGTGGGTATGGAAGGCAGCCGGCCTATTCTGGTCGAAGTGCAGGCGCTAGTTAGCCCCAGCGTATTTGGCTATCCCAAGCGAGTAGCCGATGGCTTTGATCTTAATCGGCTTGGGCTATTATGCGCAGTTATGCAAAAACGTGGCGGCATCAACTTGAGTAGCCAGGATGTCTATGTTAATATTGTAGGTGGAATAAAGCTCTCCGAGCCAGCAATTGATCTCGCAATTATTTTAGCAATCGCATCCGCCTCAAGCGGTAAAATTATCAAGCCAAGTACCGTAGTATTTGGTGAAGTGGGTCTAAGCGGCGAAGTTCGGTCAGTCAATATGTCCAATTTAAGACTTCGTGAAGCCAGCAAGCTTGGCTATAAAAATGCAGTTGTGCCATCTAGTGCCAAAGGTCAAAACTACCTTGGTGTGACGACAATTGCCGAAGCTGTCAAATCATTAAAATAGAGGAAATAATAATTCATGTTAGTAGTAGAAGTTATATTAGTGATTGCGCTAGTGATATTTGTCATAACATATCGCTTGGCCCAATTAAGCGCCCAGAAATTAATATTAGTCGTAATAGGAGCGCTGCTTGGTAGCATCATCGGATCTTTATTGGCTATCCCGCTCTCAGCCTTGGCTGAGCCGTATAGGCAGTACCTGCCAATTGCCGTAACGGTTGTTTTGGCTGTTGCGATGGCATTGGTGTTTTATTCACAACACGAATTCTTAGACAACCTAATGCCTAAAAAAGGCGACAAAAAACAAAAGCAAGATAAACCCAAGCCACTCAAGGTCAATAAGCACGAAACCAAAGTGCTGGTCGATACCTCGGCCATAATCGATGGCCGAATCGGCGACATCGTAGCCAGTGGGTTTATACCTGGCGCTCTAATTGTGCCTAGGTTTGTTTTGGCTGAGCTTCAAAATATTGCCGACAGCGAAGATGCACTGCGCCGCGGTAGAGGCCGTCGCGGGCTTGAGATACTAAATGAGATGCGCCTTAACGATGCTTTGCAGCTAGAGATTATCGAGGACGACCCCAAGGATGTAAAAGAGGTAGATCACAAGCTAGTGTATTTAGCCAGAAAGCATAATGCCAATATCCTAACCACCGACTACAACCTTAACCGAGTCGCAACAATCGAAGGAGTTAAAATACTCAATATTAATGAGCTGGCTAATGCCATTCGGGCTGTTGTGTTGCCAGGCGAAATTATGAAGGTCAATGTTGTCCAAGCTGGTAAAGAAAAAAACCAAGGCGTCGGATACCTGCCAGACGGAACCATGATTGTCGTCGATGGTGGCGATAAACTCATTGGTAAAGATGTCGACTGCGAAGTTACCAGGATATTTCAGTCTGTCGCTGGCAAGATGATATTTGCTACTCCTAAAAATGCTAAGGCCAGCTCCAGCACTCGTCCACCCAGACAACCCAGAAAGCCCACCAAGTTTACTCCAAGTACTATAAAGCCCTAGATAGCAAAAACAATTAGCACCTCAGCTAGGTAGTAGGCCAGAGCTAATTTTACCCAAAGCCGATACTAGCTCAGAAGTTAGGACAGATGATTCAATCCGACTTCTAACTTGCTAACGGTATCTTTTTTAGTAACAGCCTAGCCTCAAGGATAAATAATTTGCACAGGGCCACTGGCGGGCTGAAAGCTAGCCTTAATATTTGATCCTGAGCCAGTGATATTATTCCAGCCAGTGCCACCCCAAGTAGCAGGCGAGGTAGACTTGCTGGGGCCAAGTGTACTACTACCTACATAGAGCTGAACACTAAAAGCTCCTAGTGTATAAGTGAATTGACAGCTACTTCCCGTGCAGCTCAAGTTTGCCCCACCGACTCCTGTCGCTGTGGCCGTTATACTATTGCTAGTGCCTGTGTAGTAGCCCGAGTCTGTCACTACCGCACTAAATTTGTGGACTCCAGCCGTTGGGGTGACAGTGGTACTAAAAGTTGGGCCGCTACCCGATTGTGTTGCGAGAATGTTTCCATCCATATAAAAGGCAACTTGGCTAATCGGGAACTTACCCTGCGTAGTCGAGGCGGTAATATTAAAGGTGCTACCTGTGGTGGGGGTGGTCGTGATTGATACTACCGGTTGAGGGTCGCCACACTGGTGGACATCGTCTTTTTCTGACGGGATACTTCCGCCCTGGGCGTACCCAAGCGAAGCGGCCAAAACCTGCACTGGTGGGTTCCACCTCGGGTACGACGGATCGGTTGGGGCTAGCTCGGCCGTTATTAGTGAGCCTGTTATTTCCTTACGCGCGCCAGCTGGCGTGCAGTCGGTAGCTAGCTTGCCCGATACAATATCGATAGTGGCTTTTTGCGAATCTTGAGCTTTTTCGACACGATACCAGCTCGGAAAGATATCTGTTCGCAGCTTTGAGCCTGCTATCGGCGACTTACCTGTGTTGGCGTCGATGGTTTCTTGCTTGATTCCGGGTGGTCTATCAAATTGTTCATTCGGATCGTCTTTGGTGACCTCGCGCATATACTGGTTCCAGATTGGAGCCGCTACAATACTAGCTGCTTGGGTCATCGGTGTATTGTCATTATTGCCGGCCCAGGTAGCCGTGATGACTCGTTTGGTGAAGCCAATAGTCCAGGCGTCTCGGTAATCTTCCGATGTACCAGTCTTGGCAGCGACAGTCTTGTTGGGCAGCGTGAGGGGATTATTGCAAGGGAAGGTGCCGTTACTACAACGGGCGTTATTATCAGACATGATGTTGCTTATTAGGTAGGCAATTTGTGGGTCCAAGACTTGCTTGGATTTGTTGCTGTCGGGCTTGGTGTTGTCCTCGATGACCTTGCCAGAACCGTCAGTAATCTTGAGCCAATAGACCGGGTCGTGGTGCTGGCCGTTGGTAGGAAAGGCCGAATAGGCATTGACCATATCGACCATACGAACTTCTCCTGCCCCTAATGCCATACTTAGGCCGTATTCATCGACTGGCTTATCGTAAGTAGTTATACCCATATCTCGTGCAGTACCAATAAACTCTGGTATGCCACCAATGTAGAGGCCTTTGACCGCAGGTATATTCAGAGAGCTAGCCAATGCTGTTCTGACCGACTGTACCCCATAAAAACCGCCGGTGTAGTTTTTGGGAATATATGGTGGAATCCCACCAAAGTCAGTTCGAACATCATATATTGTGCTACCAGCCCCCCAGTTTTTCTTGAACAAGCTAGCATAAACCACAGGCTTAATAGACGAGCCGGGTTGTCTAAGCGCGGCAGCTACGTTATAAATACCAAACTCAGGGTTAGTGGCATCATAGCTGCCGACCATCACAAGCACTTGTCCGTTGTTTGGGTCAGCCGAAACTAACGCCGCGTTGTCGCCTCCGTAACGCCTGACAGAATTGATGTTTTTAAAGACGATTTCTTCGGCTAGCTTTTGCTTGGTGAGATCGATGGTGGAGATGACCTTAAAGCCACCTTCGTTGACTCGCTTGATGCCATATTTTTCTTCTAATTGCTCGCGAATATACTGCACGAAGTGTGGAGCCTGGATATTGGCGTATGGATTATAAGGCTTGAGTAGCGACAAGACATCTACCTTTTTAGCTTCGTCGGCTTGCTCTCTTTTGATATAGTTCTGCTCCACAAGCATATCTAGCACACGGTCTTTCTTATCGAGCAAGGCCTGCTTGTTTTGACCGTAGGGCGAGAAGTAGGTTGGAGCTTGGGGAAGACTAGCCAGAGTGACACACTGAGCTAGGTTTAGGTCTTTGGCATCAATACCAAAATACTGCTTGGAGGCGGCCTGAATTCCATAAGCCGTTGAGCCATAAGGTATCTCATTTAGGTAGAGCTTTAGGATATCGTCTTTTTTGTAGAGCTGCTCCATTTGGATTGACAAAATAAGCTCTTTGATTTTTCGAGTAAAAGTCCGCTCGTTGGTGAGGAGGGCATTTTTGACATACTGCTGGGTAATAGTCGAGCCACCACCCTTGCTGGGGTCTTTAAAGAGCACTCCCGTAAAAGCCCTGGCAATTCCTGCAGGGCTAAAAGCACCTTGTTTATAAAAATTTTTGTCTTCCAGGGCAACCGTGGCGTCTTTAATACATTGCGGCATTTGATTAAATTCAATAATGCTGCGGTTTTTATCGCCATAGACTTCGATTAGAAGGTTTTCGCCGGTTCGGTCGTATATTTTGGTAGTCTGGGCACTGACTCGAGAGTTGATTTTATTCGGACTCGGGAGATCCTTGGCGAACCACAAGAACAAGCCAGCCAAAAGCAGCACCATAACAGCTAGAGTTATACCATATATCTTTAGAGCTTTTTTGCTTGTAATGACTCGAATTATATTTTTATAACGAAATCTCTCCCATCCCTTAACTCGGGGCCTGGAAGGCGATTTTTTGCTACCCTTTGAAGTGGTCGTATGCTTAACCACACGACGGGCAGATTTATTAGCTTTATGTGCTGGTTTGTTTGCCATAGAGTTATTACATTAAATTATATCACGACTTAGCTAATAAATTTATCGATAAGTTTGATTACATTGTAACGCTATTGTTGGTATAATGTGACAGATATGACTTTATTATTAGCATGTAAAATTGACCACCACACTTGGTATATCAGGGGCTGATTTAGCGTCAGCCGCAAGCTATTTGCTTGAACTTTGAATTTAATAAATCAACTAATCATCTCCTAAGGAAATTGATATGAAATCTAAAGATATACTAAATGACCTATTGACCCGCAATGTCGAAGACCTGATTGTGCGCAGTGAGCTCGAGAAAAAACTAAAAAGTGGTAAAAAACTAAGAATCAAGCTCGGCATTGACCCGACCGGATCGAGAATACACATCGGCCGAGCCGTACCACTCTGGAAGCTAAGGCAATTTCAAGATCTAGGGCATCAGATAACATTTGTAGCTGGCACATTTACGGCCCAAATCGGCGACACATCAGACAAGTTTTCGGAACGCAAAATGCTATCTAAGCAAGAGGTCGCCGAAAATTTCAAATCGTACCATCGCCAGCTTTCTATGGTTTTGGATATGGACAAGGTAGAGATGTTTCATAATGGCGATTGGTTCCAAAAAATGCAGCTAGAGGAGTTTTTTACCCTTACTAGTTTATTTACCATCCAACAGATGACGGAGCGCGATAACTTTGCCAAGCGTATTGAGGCCAATAAGCCAGTCGGATTGCACGAAACACTCTATGCACTTTTGCAGGGCTATGACAGCGTCCAGATGAAAACAGACCTTGAAGTTGGTGGTACCGACCAGCTATTTAATATGCTGGCAGGCCGAACCGTCCAAAAAGCTTACGGCCAGGAACCTCAAAATGTTATGGCTTTTCATCTTCTAGAGGGGACCGATGGCCGCAAAATGAGTACATCGTGGGGTAATTGTATCTTTATTGACGACGAACCACTCGAGATGTACGGCAAATTAATGACCATCCATGACAACCTAATACCGGCCTATTTCAAGATGGCCACGGACATTCCGATGGATGTGATTGCCCAGATCGAGAAAGGCATGTCGCTCGGCGACAACCCGCGCGATACCAAGGCCAGCCTAGCCCGCACTATAGTAGCTCGCTACTATGACACCAAAATCGCCCTAAAGGCCGAAAAGGATTGGGAAAATCAGTTCATAGCTGGCGAGAAGCCATCTGATATCGAAACCTTCAAAACCAAAAAAGGCTTAGCTATTGATGTTATTGCCCTCGCTTTTAGTATCAGTAAGTCTGAGGTCCGAAGGCTCTTGAACCAAGGCGGAATCAAAATCGACGACGCGGTACTAAAGGACCCCGAGCACAAAATATCTACAAACTGTTTATTGCAGCTCGGCAAGAGACGCTACAAAAATATCAAGATCAGCTAAAATTATCGTTTTTTGTTCGTGTTAGAATATAGCTATGACTACTAAAAGTTCAGTATCAAGACTCAAGGGTGTTGGGCCGATATTAGAAAAAGCCCTAGCTGGCGCTGGTATCTTTACAATTGCCGATTTGCTTAATTATTACCCACGCCGGTGGGATAGCTATTTGGCGATAAAAAGTATTCGCGACATTCGCCCTGGGCTGGTTAGTTTTGAGGCTAAGGTTGAGCGAGTGGCAATGCGCATTAGCCACCGTAACCGTCGGCTAACAATTACCGAAGCAATTCTAAGTGATAGCACCGGTACAACCAAGGCGATATGGTTTAATCAGCCCTATTTGGCGCAGACGCTTGTTGCTGGTAACACTTATCGCTTTAGAGGCAACTATGAGTACAAAAATGGCTATATCAGCCTCCAGGCGCCGACCTTTGACAAACTCACCACTCGGCCACTCCGACAAGAGATAATACCAATCTATCCCGAAACCAAACAGCTCACCTCGACAATCATCAGGAAGCTCATCGCTCAGTGTATTGATGTTAGCGACCAGCTCGAAGACAGCTTGCCGAGCGTCATAGCAAAAGACCACGAGCTACTGCCAAAATCGGCATCGATTCGTATCTTACACACCGCCGAGTCGGAAGCCCAGCTCGATAGTGCCAAGCGCAGCATTAGCTTTGAGGAAATTTTTGAACTGGTGCTGACGGGGCTGGTAATAAAAAGAAACATCAAAACCTCTAAGGGTGTCGAGATAGCATACCAGCCCGAGGTCGCCCAGAAATTTGTCAGCCTGCTTGATTTTGAGCTAACAGCAGCCCAAAAAAAAGCTGCCCACACAATCCTAGAGGATATTAGCAAAGACAGCCCGATGAACCGCCTCTTGGAAGGCGATGTCGGTAGTGGCAAGACGCTAGTGGCGCTGATGGCCTGTGTGATGGCCAAGCAGTCGGGCTATCAGTCGGCAATTATGGTGCCAACCGAAATACTGGCCCGCCAGCACTTTTTAGGGTCTCAAAAACTTCTCGATAGCATTGGCCTGAAGTCGGCTCTACTAATTTCTGATATGAAAAAATCAGATCGAGCAACGACTCTAGAGCTAATTAAATTAGGCAAGGTCGATTGTGTGATTGGCACCCACGCCCTAATAAGTAGCGAGGTAGAGTACCACAACCTCGGGCTGGTTGTGGTCGACGAGCAACATCGATTTGGGGTTAATCAGCGCTCAACTCTAAAGAGTAAGGCAAGTTCAATGCCGCATGTCCTGACCATGACCGCCACTCCGATTCCACGCAGCCTGGCGCTAGTGGTGTATGGCGATCTGGATGTTTCGATTATCGATGAGTTGCCACCAGGCCGTAAGCCCATCACAACAAAGGTCGTAAAAGACAAAGACCGCATTCATGTCTATAAGCATATTGACTCACTGATCGAACAGGGCCAGCAGGCCTTCGTGGTCTGTCCGCTGATTTCCGAATCAGATAAGCTTGGCGTCAAGAGTGTCGAGGGTGAGTTTAGGGTTTTACAACAATCAGTCTTTAGGCACCGCCGCATCGGGCTTATTCATGGCAAGTTAAAATCAACTCAGAAGACGCAAATTATGGGCGATTTTAAAGCTGGCAAGCTAGACATGCTAGTGGCAACTTCAGTTATCGAAGTCGGAGTTGATGTACCTAATGCCTCAATCATGCTCATCGAGAGTGCCGAGCGCTTTGGGCTGGCAGCCTTGCACCAGCTGCGAGGCAGAGTCGGGCGGGGTAAGCACCAGTCGCACTGCTACCTATTTACGCCTAGCGATAACCCGGCTTCGTTAAAGCGCCTCGCAGCCCTCGAGAAGACAAGCGATGGCTTTCGGCTCGCTCAGATCGATTTAGAGACGCGTGGGCCAGGCGAAATATACGGTACCATGCAGCATGGCTTGCTCAATTTGAGGCTAGCCGATATCTTTGACCACCAGCTTGTGGCTGAGGTCAAGAAAGCCGCTTCAGCTTTTATTAATAAGCATAATCTGTTAGAATACAGCCAACTCGCCGAGAAAGTAAACAGCCTTAAAAGCATAACCTCACTCGACTAGTTCGAAATAATAATTATGAATTCAGGATTTTTCAGTCATCTAAGCAGGGGTAAATTTTTAAACTCTGTCGGAACTCACCAAAAGTTCGACCGAACGGCTTTTGATTTGCTCAAAGGCAAAACCGAGAAAGGCAAATTTCCACTTCGATCCATGGTACTCAAATTCGAAGGCTCGGGTGGCCCCGACGGGCTTAAATTTAAGGGCAACTACTCGACCGACCACCTCTGGGACCCGGTCAATAAAATTGGTCATTTGCCAGATTGGATTGAGGTGCATTACAAAAACCTAGTTGCTGCCCTCAAGGCCGGCGATGAAGCTAAAGCGGCTTTTGAGGCTGGCTTTATGGCTCACTACTTGACCGATAGTTTGACACCGGCTCACCACCTCAGCCATAAGTTTATCCTAGAAGAGTATGAAGGCAAAAAATACCGCAAGCGCTGGAAGGTTTATGGTCACAAAGGCCTACTCAGTAGCCATGTGGCATTTGAAGCCGGCATTAGTAGTGCCATAATGTTTACCAGTATCAAAGTCAAATTCGACGAAGACCTGTATAAGTCGATTCGAACCAAAGGAATTAAAGAAGTCGTACTAAGCGAGAGCTTGGCAATATCAAAACATAAAATGTACGAAACTTACCTTGAAAAAGGCTGGAGTTCAAAACTAGCTAAAACCATCAAGGCCACCACCGTTAAGCGCATACCACAGCTCATCTCGGCTGCCTGGGCGAGCGCCTACCGGGAAGCATATAAAACCGACTAAGAGTATGATTTCGGCAAAGATCAACTCGGGTTTATTTGGGGGCAGGGTACTAATTTTGCCGCCACAGACAATTACCCGGGCTGTATCTTCTAAGGTTAGAGCTTCGATATTTAGTAAGCTCGAAGCCAGAGGTAAGTCGGTATTAGACCTTTTTGCGGGTGGCGGTACGCTAGGGCTCGAGGCATTGAGCCACGGCGCCAAAGAAGTCAGATTCGTCGATATCTCAAGCCTTGCAATTAAGGCCATTCGCCAAAACGTCACCAGCCTAGGCGTAGCGGACTCAGTTAGCATTATAAAAAGCGATGCCATGAGGTATATTGGTAAAAACCCAGGTGCTTATGATGTTGTCTTTTTGGACCCGCCCTACAAAGAATTCAGCAATGCTCTGGTCAAAAGCACCTCTAATCTGGTACAATTAGACGGAATTTTGGTTATTAGCTGCTCGAGCAAGTTTAATTTAGAAGTCCCGATAGAGCTTTCTTTATTAGACCAAAAAGATTACGGCGACACCAAAATTGCATTCTTTAAAAAAACCAAATAACAATAGTATGCCGGGATGGTGGAATTGGTAGACACGCCAGTCTTAGGAACTGGTGGGGTAACACCCGTGGAGGTTCGAGTCCTCTTCTCGGTACCATAAAAAATACTCCAGCTTGTCTGGAGTCTTTTTTTTTGACCAGAGAGGAGACGAGAAACTTTAGGCTTCGGTGCACGAGGAGCACAGCTAAGCTTCAATTTAATTTATTTTTTTATTTGAATACCACTTTTGCTGCCAAAAGTGGAGCAAAACCAACCGGCTGTGGCTCGCTCCAATAAGCGCCCCAGTCTAGCAGTCAGTCTGATTTAAGAATAAACTTGACCTGATTGCTAACGCTTCAGGTCTTTAAACAATTCTTAAATGCAGATTAACCTACTAGCCTGTTGCTTTCTTGGCGCTCGATGCCGGTGGAGGACGGCAAAAGCGATGGCTAATGAGATATTCAGTTGAAGACAACAAAAAGATTAATCGTAATAATATTGCTGCAGGTATCTGCTATCGGTGGACGAAGAGCGGCTAGGTAGTTTAAACTCGACACATTTTGGTACTAGAAATTATTATCTCAATCTGATATACTTAGTCGCGTTATGATCAAATCTACCAATAAAAAGAGCGGCAGCACAATGACATTGACCATTTCGGTCGATGCCCAGTTCATTGAGCCATATAAAGTAGCCACCTTCAAAAAGCTCAAAAAAGACCTTAAGGTCGATGGCTTCAGGCCCGGCCACGCACCAGATAATATCGTTGTGCGCGAACTCGGCGAAGCCCGCGTGCAAGCCGAAGTACTAGAAGAAGTCATTGACCACGCCTTCAATAACCAAATGCGCGAGCACAAAATCGAGAGCCTCGGCTCACCAAGTATTGATCTGGTGAAATTCGTTCCCTATAGCGAGCTCGAATTTAAGGCGGAGTTTCCGATTGCTCCCGAAATCAGCTTTGATTATTCTAAACTCAAAATCAAAAAACCTGTTATTAAAATAGAGCCCTCCAGAGTCGACGAAGCCATTGCTACGCTTCAAAACCAAATGGCCAAACGCAAGACCACCAAGCAACCCATCAAGTCGGGCGATGAAGTTCGGTTTGACTTCGAAGGCAAAAGAGCGGGCAAGCTGGTCGATGGTGCCAGCGCCAAGAACCACACCATGACTGTCGGCTCGGGCTCATTTATACCCGGCTTCGAAGAAAACCTAATTGGCTTAAAACAAGCTGACGAGAAGATCTTTGAAGTAACTTTTCCAAAAGACTACCATGTCGAGGATTTGAAGAACGCCAAGGTGGCTTTTGGGGTTAAAATAAATGAAGTATTTGCGGTCGATATGCCTAAAGTCGATGACGAATTCGCCAAAATTGTAGCCGATAAGCCTAACGTCAAGGAGCTACGAGACGACATCGAAAAAGTCCTTGCCGAACAATCGCAAGAGCAAAACAACAAAGACTACGAAAATCAGATTCTAGACGAGCTATTAAAAAAGGCCAAATTCGACGCCCCAGCCCAGCTTATCGATCAGCAGGTTCAGCAGTTAGAAGCTGAGATGGATAAAAACCTCGAAAACTCTGGCATGGATCGTCAAAAATACCTCGAGATACAAAAACGCACCGAAGACGACCTCAAAGCCGAAGTTCGGGCCGAAGCCGACAAAAGAGTTCGGGCGGCGCTTTTGCTTAGGGATGTCATTAGGCGCTACAAGCTAACGGTATCGGAGCTAGAGATTGATCAAGAACTTGCCAAGATGGCCGAGCAATATAAGAGCGACCCTAAAATCCAAGAAGAGCTAACCCATGGCCATTTCCGCGAAGACCTCAACAACCACCTGCTAACCCAAAAAGCAATTGCCCAGCTAACAAAGTTCGCTAGCGCCTAAGCTGTGCTAAAATAGTTACTATATATGAATAACCAAATACTTATCCCCACAGTAATCGAAAAAACCAGCGCTGGCGAGCGAGCCTACGATATATATTCTAGGCTGCTTAAGGAGAGGATTGTATTTTTAGGAACCGAGGTAGACGATACCGTTGCAAACCTAATTATCGCCCAGCTGCTGTTTTTGGAAAGCGAAGACAAGCACGCCGATATCAAGCTTTATATCAATTCGCCAGGTGGTAGCGTAACTTCCGGTTTGGCGATATACGACACTATGGAACTAATTAAGCCCCACGTTAGTACAATTTGCGTTGGGATGGCCGCTAGTATGGGAGCTTTTCTGCTGGCTTGCGGTGAAAAAGGCAAAAGATTTGTACTGCCCAACTCTCGGGTCATGATACATCAGCCCTCAGGTGGCTTTCAGGGCACTGCCTCAGATATCGAGATTACTGCCAAAGAGATCATTAAAATTCGCGAAAAACTCAACATAATACTGGCTGAAAAGACTGGCCAAAAAGTTGATAAAATCAATTCCGATAGTGACCGCGACTTTTGGATGGACGCCATCGAAGCCAAGAGCTACGGCATAGTCGATAAGGTCGTTGAGAAAAAGTAATTTTACATCTAAAAACTCTTGACTAGTGCCCGATATTAGTCTAATATTTATCTTTATAGAGGACGATTAAACTTTTATACCGGTTATTCCATTGGGATATGGAAGCTGTCGGTTTTTTATCGGTTTAGAAAAACCTCTTCTTCAACTTAACTCAATAACTAAGTAATGAAAGAGGAGACACTAGAAATATATGGCACATTCCGCCAGCCCCAGAAAGTACTTTAATAGCCAGGACATTCCGTTACCACTACCAGACCTAATTAAAATTCAGCTGGATTCCTACAATTGGTTCTTTGAAGAAGGTCTTAAAGAACTGTTTGAAGAAATCTCGCCAATCGAAGACTTCACAGCTAAGAAGTACGAACTCAGCTTCAAAAGCTATAAGTTCGATAAAGAAAAAGTATCCGAAGAAGTAGCCAAAGAAAAAAACCTCAGCTACGAAGCCTCTCTGAAGGCCACGATTGAACTTCTAATCAAAGAAACCGGCGAAGTTAAAGTACAAGAAATATTCCTAGGCGACTATCCGGTTATGACCGAGCGAGGTACTTTTATCATCAACGGCGTCGAAAGAGTCGTAGTTAGTCAGCTAAAAAGAACTTCTGGCGTTTTCTTTACTCGCGATAGCTCTGCCGATTATTTCTCGGCCAAAATTATCCCTAGCCGAGGTGCTTGGTTGGAAATCGAAACCGCCCAGAACGGCGTGATGAGTGTCAAGATCGACCGCAAGCGAAAATTGCCCGTTACTACTTTGTTGCGAGCTTATGGCTTTGGTAGTGATACCGAAATAAAAGAGCTCTATAAAAATGTTGATACCGGCGAAGTTAAACTAATCGACGAGACCCTAGCAAAAGACCCTACTAGCACTACCGCCGAGGCACTTATGGAAGTTTATAGACGAATCCGACCTGGCGATTTGGCAACCGTCGAAAACTCCAAGGCCCTAATCGATAGTATGTTCTTTGACTTTAAGAGATACGACTTGAGTAAAGTCGGTCGCTACAAACTTAACAAACGACTTGGTGTTGATGTCAAAAACGACCAAGAAGGCCGAGTGCTACGCAAGGAAGATCTAGTGGCGATTATCGGTGAGGTTATTAAGCTCAGCAACAGCAACATGCCATCGGAAGACATCGATCATCTCGGCAACCGACGACTCAACATGGTCGGTGAGCTAATGCAGAACCGTTTCCGAGTTGGGTTACTCAGAATGGAACGAATTGTAAAAGACCGCATGAGCCTTGCTGAACCAGAATCAATCATACCTGGCCAGTTGATCAACGTTCGGCCAATTGTAGCTACCGTTAAAGAATTTTTCGCTAGCCACCAATTGAGTCAGTTTATGGAGCAAATTAACCCACTCGCTGAGATTGTTCACAAAAGACGCCTCAATGCTATGGGCCCCGGCGGACTAAGCCGAGAACGCGCCGGCTTTGAGGTACGAGATGTACACCGAACTCACTATGGTCGCATCTGCCCAGTCGAAACTCCGGAAGGTCCGAACATCGGCCTTGTTGGTACGCTGGCAACATATGCCCAAGTTAATCAGTATGGGTTTATCGAAACCCCTTACTTTAAGGTCATCAATGAGCTGCCCACAGGCAAAGCTGTAGGCGAAATAGCCTCTAAGACGGTCAAGTCTAAAGACAACAAAATAATCATAAAAGAGGGTGATAAAATTACAGCCGTAATAGCTAAGGCACTCGAGAAGGCTGGCAACGAATCGGTTCGTATTAAGGCCCGTGCTACCTCAGAGATAGTTTATCTGGACGCCTCAGACGAAGAAAAGGCTGTAATTGCCCAAGCCAAAACCCCAACCAACGACAACGGATATTTTGTCCAACCCCGTGTCGCTGTAAGAGGTGTTGGTGGTGAAGCCGACGAAGAGGACGCTAATAATGTCGATTATATGGATATTAGCTCCAACCAAGTCGTTGGTGTTTCGGCTGCCCTAATTCCGTTTTTGGAACACGATAACGCCAAACGAGCTTTGATGGGTGCAAACATGCAACGACAAGCAGTGGCTCTAATTCGACCCGAAGCCCCAATCGTTGGAACCGGTGTTGAAGCTCGCGTAGCAGAAGACTCAGGGCAGGTTATAATTGCCCAGGAAGACGGCGAAGTAATCTCGGCTGATGCTCGCAAAATAGTCATTAAGTACAAAAAAGCCGGCAAAAAGTCCTATAATCTGGTTAATTTTGTTAGATCCAACCAAGCCTCTTCGATTCATCAAAAGACTCTTGTTTCGTCTGGACAAAAGGTTAAAAGAGGCGATATTTTGGCAGACGGTATGAGCACTAAGGACGGCGAACTGGCTCTCGGACAAAATGTCTTAGTTGCCTTCATGCCATTTGATGGATTAAACTTCGAAGATGCTATTATTTTGTCTCAGCGACTCGTTCAGGACGACCGATACACTTCGATTCATATTGAAACCCACCAAACAGATGTTCGCGACACCAAATTAGGTGCCGAAGTAGTAACCCGCGATATCCCCAACGTTTCAGAAGACAGCCTGAAAGACCTAGATGACGAAGGAATCATCCGAATCGGTGCCGAAGTCGAAGCTGGCCACATCTTGGTCGGTAAGATCACCCCCAAAGGCGAGACGGATCTCTCTAGTGAAGAGCGCCTACTAAGAGCAATTTTTGGTGAGAAGGCTCGCGATGTCAAAGACACTAGCTTGCGATTGCCTAACGGTACCACTGGCAAAGTGGTCGAGGTCAAGATTCTTAGCCGTGAGGCAGGCGACGATTTGCCAGCCGGCGTAATCAGCCAGATATATGTAGCAGTTGCCCAGCTCAGAAAAATCTCAGTCGGAGACAAGATGGCTGGACGACACGGCAACAAAGGTGTAATTAGTAAAATCATGCCCGTCGAAGATATGCCTTACCTTGAAGACGGCACTGCTGTTGATATTATTCTAAACCCACTGGGTGTAGGAGCTCGTATGAACATCGGTCAGATTCTTGAAACCCACTTGGGTTGGGCTGCCCAAGCACTAGGCTATAAAGTAGCTTCACCAGTTTTCGACGGAGTCAAACTTGATCAAATCAAGGCCGAGCTCAAGAAAGCCGGTTTGCCAGAAGACGGCAAAGCACAGCTCTACCATGGCTACAATGGTGAGCCATTTTCCGAAACCACAACTATTGGCTATAAATACATGCTGAAACTCCACCACATGGTCGACGACAAGATCCACGCCCGATCAACCGGACCATACGCTATGGTTACCCAACAGCCACTAGGCGGTAAGGCCCAAATGGGAGGCCAAAGATTCGGCGAAATGGAAGTATGGGCCCTAGAAGCTTACGGAGCTGCCAATATTCTCCAAGAAGTCCTTACTATCAAGTCCGATGATGTTATCGGCCGCAGCAAAGCCTACGAATCGATCATCAAAAACGAAGAAATCCTTGGACCAAGAATACCCGAATCGTTCAATGTGTTGGTTAAGGAATTGCAAAGTTTAGGACTAGCGGTAGAGCTCGAAAAACCTAAGATGTCTCAAGTTATCGACGCCGAAGATTTGCTAGAAAAAAACCTAGAAGTTGAAGCCGACGAGCTCGGTACCAAGATTTTGCTAGAAGGTGAGCAAGCTGCCGAAGGTGAAGCAATCGTCAACCTCGGCTCCGATGGTGCCACAGACGACTTCCAAGCCTTGGCTACAAAAGACACTAAGTTAAAAGATAAGAAAGGATAGACCGATGAATATCAGTGCCAACGAACAAATGATACTAGACTTTGAATCAATTCGACTATCGGTAGCTTCTCCCGAAACTATCCTTGACTGGTCGCACGGTGAAGTAACTAAGCCTGAAACTATCAACTACCGAACCCAAAAGCCTGAAAAGGATGGACTGTTTTGCGAAAAGATTTTTGGGCCATCTAAGGATTGGCAGTGTTACTGCGGCAAATACAAGGGTATTCGCTACAAGGGAATTACCTGTGATAAATGTGGTGTTTTAGTTACCCGCAGCATCGTCAGACGCGAAAGAATGGGACACATCACTCTCGCCGTACCAGTTACGCACATTTGGTTCTTGCGTGGCACACCGAGCCCAATTAGCCTGATACTTAATATGGGCGTACGTGACCTCGAACGGGTAGTTTATTTCGCCAACTTTATCGTTACTGATGTCGACGAAAAAGCCAAACAGGAAGCCATTAAAGAGCTCGAAGTCGATTTCAAGACTCGCCGCAAGGCTATTTTGGTTAGGCACAAAATAAAGAATGCAGAAAAAGATGTGTTGAGCGACGAAGCTATTAATGAGCTAGCCGAACTAGACAACTCCTACACTACCGCCAAAGTAGATCTTAACGGCCTTGCCAAGTATGAGCTTTTGCCTGAAGGTCGCTACCGCGAGCTGAGTCAAAAGTTTGGCCACATCTTCAAAGCTGGCATTGGTGCCGAGGCTATCTTGGAATTACTCAAAGAAGTCAATCTCAAAAAACTAATCAAAGCACTAAGACTGGAATCAGAAGAAACCATCGGCCAAAAAAAGAAAAAAGCCCTCAAAAGGCTAAAGCTAGTCGAAGGTATGCTTCAGGCCGGCTTGCGACCAGAGTGGCTAATAACTAGCCAACTGCCTGTTATTCCACCAGATCTTCGACCAATGGTACAGCTCGACGGCGGACGCTTTGCAGCATCTGACCTAAATGATCTATACCGAAGAGTCATCAACCGCAACAACCGTCTTAAAAAGCTCTACAGACTTCAGGCTCCAGAAGTTATTTGCCGCAATGAAAAACGCATGCTTCAAGAAGCAGTCGATGCCCTAATCGACAATAACGCCCGTCGCGATAGAGCCGTATCAGCTACCGGAAGCCGTAAAAAGCTCAAGAGCCTGACCGACCTACTTAAGGGTAAGCAAGGACGATTCCGCCAAAACCTACTTGGTAAGCGCGTTGACTATTCTGGCCGCTCGGTAATTGTAATCGGACCACACCTCAAGCTAGACCAATGCGGTATTCCAAAGATGATGGCGCTAGAGCTCTTTAAGCCATTTGTCACAGGTCGCCTAATTGCACTCGGATTTGCCCACAATGTTAAGAGTGCTACTCGTATGATTGAGCGATCTCGGTCTGAAGTATGGGATACCCTAGACGAAGTGATTGCAGATAAGTACGTGCTTTTAAACCGCGCACCGACACTCCACCGACTCGGAATCCAGGCTTTTAAGCCTATCCTAATCGAAGGTAAGGCAATTCAATTGCACCCAATGGTTTGCGCTGCCTTTAACGCTGATTTCGACGGAGACCAAATGGCCGTTCACGTACCACTCGGCGAAGCAGCTCAGGCCGAAGCAAAGAATATTATGCTATCTCGACACAACTTGCTTAAGCCATCATCTGGCGAGCCAGTAGTAAACCCTAGCAAAGACATCGTGCTGGGATGTTATTTCATGACATCAATCAAACCAGGCAGTAAGGGCGAAGCTAAGATTTTTGAAAGTTCTGACGCAGCCATTATGGCTCACCAGCTTGAAGCAGTAGATTTACGGGCCGAAATCAAAGTCAGAATAAACGGCGAGATCATCGAAACATCTCCAGGAAGATTACTATTTAATGAAGTATTGCCTGAAGGAATGGACTTCCAGAACGACCCAATGACTAAGTCGAAGCTCAAAAAAGTAATGGCCGAAGTATTTGTCCGTTATGGTGTCGACGATACAGCACTACTCTCAGATGCAGTCAAAGATCTTGGGTTTAAGTACGCCACTGTTTCGGGTATTTCGATTGGTATGGACGACTTAGTTGTACCTCAAAGCCGAACTGAAATAATCGCCGAAGGCGAAAAGAAAGTAGCCGGATTTGCAAGTCAGTACAACCAAGGTTTGATCACTGAAGACGAACGCTACCACAAAACAATTGGTGCCTGGAAGGAAGTCGGCGAAGGAGTCGAAAGCGCTCTGATAGAAACTCTGGCTAGCAGCGAATCCACCCTAACCCTCGACATCGACTCTGGTGCTCGTGCTACTATGGCGCAGGTTAATCAGATGGCCGGAATGCTTGGGCTAATGCTTAATCCGTCGGGCCGAACTATTGAGCTACCAATTCGATCCAACTACAAAGACGGCCTAACCGTCCTAGAATACTTCATTAGCACCCATGGTGCTCGTAAGGGCCTTACCGACACCGCACTTCGAACTGCCGAATCTGGTTATCTGACCCGAAGACTAGTCGATGTTAGCCAAGATATTGTGATATCAGAGCTAGATTGTGGCGACAAAGAAGGCTATATTGTCAATCGAGCCGAGGCCGAAGCTGTCGGCGAAGAAGGAATTGGTGCATGGTTGGTAGGAAGAACCGCCAACGAAAAAATCATCAACCCTAAGACCAAAAAGGTCATCGTTAAGAAAAACGCTCTGATGCTCGACGATGAAGCAAAAGAAATTAACGAAACCGACATACCTCAAGTTAATATCCGATCTATCTTGAAGTGCCGAAGCTTATGGGGCATTTGTGAAAAATGTTACGGCCTAGACCTTGGTACCGGCAAGCCTGTCAAGCAAGGTGAGGCAGTTGGTATTATTGCCGCCCAGAGTATTGGTGAGCCGGGTACTCAGCTAACTATGCGTACCATGCACGCTGGTGGTGCCGCTACCGAAGACATCACCCAGGGTCTTCCAAGAGTTGAAGAGATTTTTGAAGCTCGCAACCCTAAGGGGCAGGCAATCCTAGCCGATGTCGAAGGTACGCTTCAGATTCGTAAAAACGGCAACAAGCAGACCCTAATAATCATCCCTAATGATCAAAAAATTACGGATTACAAACTGGGTGCTATGAAGCCAACAGTCAAATCGGGCGATATGGTAGAGCGTAGCCAGGTTCTTGCCCAAAGCAAGGATGGCAAGCGAACTATTAAGGCCGGTGGATCAGGCGAAGTTAAGGTGACTAAAGATAAAATCGCCCTTACTCATTTAGGCGCCGGGCTACGCGAATATACCATTGGTGAGTATGTCGAAGTAGAGCTCAAAAACGGCGATAGTGTTGAGGTTGGCCAAAGACTGACCGAAGGGCCTATCAATCTTCAAGACATGCTCAAACTGCGCAGTGAAGAAGCAGTACAACGCTATGTCATCGATGAAGTACAGGCCATTTATTTAAGTCAAGGCCAGACCATCGCTGCTAAGCACATTGAGGTGATAATCAAGCAGATGTTTAGTAGGGTCCAAATCGAAGAGCCCGGCGACACCGACTTCATATCTGGCGATGTCATCTCTAAGCCTTCACTGACTATTGAAAATCAAAAAGCCATCGCTAAAGGCAAAAAGCCAGCCACCTACGAGCTGCTTTTGATGCCGATTACAAAGATTTCTACAGGTGCAGACAGCTGGCTATCGGCCGCATCCTTCCAAGAAACCACCAGGGTTTTGATTGGTGCAGCAATGCGAGGCAAGTCTGACCACTTGCGAGGTCTCAAGGAAAATGTGATCATCGGACGGCTCATTCCGGTCGGAACTGGCTTCAGAAAGGAAGAAGGGGGAAAAGCTTGACCAGGTAAGTCTTATCTGGTAGAGTATTGAAGTTACAAATTATGCCAACTATTAACCAACTCATCAGGAAACCGCGCTCGCGCAAATCGACTAAGACCAAATCCCCAGCACTGGGGAAGACCTTTAACGCCCTCAAAAATCAGTCTACCCAGCAGAACTCGCCGTTCAAGCGCGGAGTTTGTGTCAAGGTCTATACTCAGACTCCTCGTAAGCCTAACTCAGCCCTCCGTAAGGTCGCTCGAGTAAGGCTAACCAACGGTATGGAAGTCACTGCTTATATTCCAGGCGAAGGCCACAACCTGCAAGAGCACTCAGTGGTTCTAGTCAGAGGTGGTCGGGTTAAGGATCTTGGTGGAGTACGATACCACATCGTACGCGGGCACCTCGATACAAGCGGAGTTAGTAATCGCAAGCAAGGGCGTAGTAAATATGGCGTCAAAAAAGACGCTGGAAGCAAAAAGGAATAACCGATGCCAAGAAAAGTCACTAAATCTTTAAAAAGAATTTTGCCAGCTGACCGAGTTTACGATAGCGTTTTGGTTACCAAGATGATCAACAAGGTTATGCTCGACGGCAAAAAGCGTCTAGCTGAAAACTTAGTCTATAAAGCTCTTGAGCAAGCCGGCGAAAAAACCAAAAAGGAGCCACTAGAAGTATTCGAGGGAGCCATTAAGAATGTTAGCCCTCAAGTTCAGGTCAAATCCAAACGTATTGGCGGAGCCAATTATCAGGTACCAATCGAAGTTAAGGGCGATCGCAAGGTGCATTATGCGATGGTCTGGATGCTCGATTCGGCCCGCAACAAAAAAGGCAAGAGCTTCGACAAAAAACTAGCCGCTGAGCTAGTCGCCGCTTACAACAACGAAGGTGATGCCGTTAAGAAAAAGCAAGACACTCACCAAATGGCCGAAGCCAATAAAGCCTTTGCTCACTTTGCCCGCTACTAGACCGGCAGGATTATAAATCCCCGCCAGTTACAGACTTCAAAACATAAACTAAGAAAATACTAAAAAAGCCCGAAGTTAAAGATTCGAGCTTTTTTAGTGGGTTAGTGAGGGTAGAGGCAGCACACTATTAGTACCAGTGCTAACGGTATCTAAAATGAGCTTATATTCTAAAAAATGAGCCACCCTCCCCACTCACTTTTGATAGAGTATATTTTCGTAATACATTCAACTATATAGCCTACTTTTGACTCAGGCAAGCGTGTGGCGGAATGATTTTTTTGAAAATATATTTAACTCTTGATATAAGATTAAAAATAAGGTAAAATAGGACTCGACTTAGCCGAAATTTCGGCATTATTTATTTAGATTTAAGAGTTAGATTCAAGAAAGGAAATTATTTTTAGTCATGGCCCGAGAATATACATTAGAAAACACCCGCAATGTCGGCACCATTGCCCACATTGATGCTGGCAAAACTACCGTCACAGAAGGTATTTTGTACCGCACTGGAGTTGTCCACAAAATTGGCGAAGTTCACCAGGGGGAGGCAACCATGGACTGGATGGAGCAAGAGCGCGAACGCGGTATTACTATTACCTCGGCTGCCACGACCTGTTTTTGGAAGGGTAAGCTAATTAATATCATCGATACCCCGGGTCACATCGACTTTACCGTCGAAGTGGAGCGGTCTTTGCGAGTTTTAGACGGAGCCTGCGTGATGTTTGACGGCAAAATGGGTGTCGAGCCACAGTCCGAGACCGTTTGGCGCCAGGCCGACAAATATGGCGTTCCGCGCATTTGTTTTATCAACAAAATCAACCAAACCGGCGGAGACTTTTACAAAAGCCTGGCTTCTATTCATGAACGCCTCAGCAAGCACGCCTACCCAGTGCATTTGCCAATTGGTTTTGAACAGGGCATCAATGGCATTGTCGATGTCATCGAAATGAAAGCTTATCAGTACGACGACTATACCGACAAGGAGCTAAAAGAAATACCAATACCCGAAGATATGCTTGAAAAAGCCAAGAACTACCGCCAGCACTTAATCGAAGCTGCTATTGAAGTCGATGATGATATTATGGAAAAATACCTTGAGGGCACCGAGCTTTCAGAGGCCGAAATCAAGGGCGTTATCCGCAAATCTGTATTAAGAGGCGATTTTTTCTTGGTTGCTGGTGGCGATGGTCGCGGCGTAATCGTAGAAAAACTGTTAGATCTTATTGTCGATTATTTGCCTAGTCCTCTAGATGTCACACCGCCTCTAGCCGTCGACAACAAGACAGGTGATGAAAAAATTATCGAAGTTAGCGACGAAGCTCCTTTTGCTGGCTTGGCTTTCAAAAT
>SICB01000007.1 GCA_009691555.1 Patescibacteria group bacterium
GATGAGCCAAACTAATTTCGCCTGGCTTGGGCCACTGTCCGCCACCAATTAGGGCAATGTTGCTAGCGGTGTGGTGCGGATTGCGGTATGGCCTGGTAGCTATAATGCCTTGGCTGTTTTGGCCGGCGAGGCTATGGATTTTGGTAATTTCCAGGGATTCCTCATAGCTTGGGGCAGGCAAGAGCCCCACCAGCGATTTGGCTAGCATCGATTTGCCAGATCCTGGTGGCCCACTGAGTAAAATGTTGTGATTACCGCTGGCGGCTATCTCGATGGCGCGCTTAGCTTGATCTTGACCATAGACCTCGCTCATATCAACCTCGGCTCGAGCTTGCTTGGCTTTGATTGGGGTTGGCGGGAGCGGGGCAATCAGAACTTCGGCAATGAGGTGCTTATAAAGGTCGATCAGCGACTCCACAGGATAGACGCTAATACCAACTATTAGCGCTGCCTGACTGGCCACGGCAGAAGATACGAAGAGGTCAGTAATACCATTTTCTTTGCAGGCCTGAGCCGCCGAGAGGGCACCGTTGACTGGTCGCATGCTGCCGTCGAGACCTAACTCACCCAAAAAGGCCGAAGATGCTGGTATTGGCCCGACCTGCTTGCTGGCGACGAGCAAGCTAACAGCCATTGCCAGATCAAAGCCCGAGCCGTTCTTGGGCAAATCAGCCGGTGCTAGGTTGAGGGTAATTCGGCGCGGCGGAAGATTAAGGCTAGAGTTTTTTATGGCCGAGCGAACGCGCTCTTTGGCTTCATCGACCGCCTTATTGGCCAACCCAACCACGATAAAGCCAGGCAAGCCATTGCTCATGTCGGCTTCGACCTCAATTAATTGGCAGTCGAGACCGATATTGGTAATAGTATTGACCTTAGCTAGCATTTATAACAACCCCCTTGTTCTAAACCATATTATACAAACAAAAAGCGAAAAGCAAGCATAAGCAGTATGGAGGTATAGTTACTTGACCGAACGATACCAGCTAGTGGCTGATTCGGGTGGTACGGTATTTATGACCATACCGGTCGCTACTTCAAATCCGCCCCAGATACTACTGCGTCCATACAGCTTGATGATACAGCGGTAATGAGGACTGATGCCATTTTCGATAAAAAAATTAAAGCTAATTTGTGCACCAGTCAGTTTTTGAGTCAAATGCTTGAGCTGGTGGGCACAAGATTCGAGCTGAGATGTACTGAATTTGTCGAAGCTTACGACGTGCCGCTTGGGTATTAGCCAAGCCTCAAAAGGGTACTGCGAAGCATAGGGGCAGATCACAAAAAAGTGCTGATCCTCGGCGATTATGCGCTTTTTTTGACTTCGCTCAAAAGAGATAATATCCTCGATTGGCTGTTTCTTTTTATCTAGATAGTACTGCTCAATCTGGTTCGAATGGTCCTGAAACCGCTTTGGGATAACCGGCATTGCAAATATCTGGCTGTGAGCGTGCGCCAAGCTGGCTCCGGCCTCGAAGCCATCGTTCCTGAAAATCAAGACATAAGCAATGCCTTTTTTGCTCAGCAAGTTCGCCGTTCGCATCTGGTAGGCCTTCAGGACACGCCCAATTTGAGCCAACGACAGCCTCGCAAAAGGCACATTAGCAAGCGGAGTATCGATTACCAGCTCCTGGCTGCCATGAGCTTTTGGGTTGTCCATTGTCAGCGCCGAGTATCTGTTTTTGACGACCTTCACCAGCCACTCGCCATCCTCTTTGATACTGTAAACTTCCTTTTCTTTATCGAGCCTAGGACTGTCGGCGGTCTCAATTAGCGGATGACGGTTTTTACTAGTATCGTAGGGTCTTTTACCGCGACCAGGAGACACTATCACGTATTCATCGAACAAGTAGTCGCGCCTTATCTCGGTCTCGATACCATCGATATCTAGCGTTATCGGCTTACTTTGCCAGGAATCTTCAGGCTTAATTGCCTCAACGCCAATCTCACGCGCCACAAAATTTTCGAATGAATCATCTGCACCGATTGGCGCTGACCTACCAGCATGCCTGACTCGCTGGTGGAAATTATGAGATGTTTGAGATTTGTTTTCGGATGAGCTCATACCTCTTATGTTACCAAGTTTTTGAGGCTAAAGCTACTTAATTGGGAGCCTTACTAAACGATATCAGAGTAGATCTTGAGCAGTTTTTTGGCCTGCTTATCGATTGTGATGGTCATGGCAATGCTTTTTGCTTTTTTACCATAAGTAGCGGCGAGGTCTTTGTTGTCAATTAGCTTATTGCAAGCAGCAGCAAAGCTAGAAACGCTGTTTTTTGCCAGTATTCCGGTCGCTTTGTCTTTAGTCAACGGCGATATCTCGGAGTCTAAAAACACAATCGGCTTAGATACTATGGCGGCTTCATTGAGCACCAGACCTTGAGTGTCGGTCAGAGATGCAAAACAAAATATATCGCTCGTCTTAAAGCAAGCAAATGTTTTGGCTCTATCAAGCATTCCAGCGAACACAATATTTTGTTTAGCGCCAGTCGTCTCAGCTAATTCTTTGAGCTCTTCGCCGTACGGCCCATCGCCCACAATCAGCAATTTGGCACTGGGGTTGCTCTCCAAAATCTTTGGCATACTACGAATAATCAGCTGAATGTTCTTCTCCTTGCCAAGCCTACCGACAAATAGCAAAAGGGGGCTATCGGAAGCTATTTGGTAGTAGCGTCTCGGTTCAAAAGTGGTTTTTATGTCTAGTTCCTGGAGGTCAATACCGGTTGGCAAAACATGAACGTTGTCAAAATTACCATAATCTTTTAGTGACCTTACCATTTTTAGGGATGGCGCAATCACAGCGTCGCAATTTTGATAAAATATCCCGATACTCTCCAAAATAAGCTTGCGGTTCCAGGTTTTAATCGAACGATTGGGCTTCAGGTAGGGAAGCAATTCTTTGTACTTGTCGGTAGATTTTAGTAGTGCCGGCGCAACCAAGATACCCAGCAAGACACCAATCATCATTTTTTTATAAACTCGCACATACTGATCGATGTCGGTATGGTGGGTCGATACGACCGGAATGTTGTCTTCCTTGGCGATGCGCATCCCTAGTAGGCCTATTTGAGCTGGAGTATGGATATGAACAATATCAAGGTTATGCGAGCGCACTTGTTTGATGATGGCTGGTGTAAAGGGCATCGTTTCGCGGTGGTCCTCGTACCAAATACTCGGAAACGACCTAAAGCGTACTACATAGGCTGGGTCGGTCTGCTTTTTGTCGGCCGATTGGGGGGCAAATATCACCACTTCGTGACCGAGCTTGATGAGCTCTTTGGCAAACAGCTCAACCGAAACAGCCACACCATCGACCTGGGGGTAATAGCGATCTGTAAAAAAACCAATTTTCATTTAGATATCTCTCTAAGGATAGCCTCGTAGCGATTAAAAGTAGTTTGAGTGGTGTGATTTTTCATAATAATATCTAGGCTCTTTTGGCCAAACTCTTTGAGTTTGGCGGCACTACCAATTAGTAAAATTATCTTCTGGGCTAACATTTTATAATCATCTTCATCAAAAAGATAGCCGTTTTTGTTGTTTTGTACTAGCTCATGAAGGGCTGCGACATCGACCGCTATGACAGGCTTGGCGCTGGCCATCGCCTCGAGAGTCACGATGCTTTGTAGCTCGGCTGGTGAGCTAATAATAAATATCTCGGAGAGGTTGTAGAGCTTTGGCTTGTCGGCTTCGTCTATGAAGCCGGTAAAGACCACACTCGCTGCGACGCTCTCTTTAATACAAAGTCGCTTCAGGTCGTCCATAGCATTACCAAAACCAGCTATCACCAGCTGACAATCGCTATGCTTGAGGACCTCTGGCAGAGCCTTAATGATTAGGTCTAGCCTTTTTTCGCCATCAACCCTGCCTAGGTAGAGCAGCGTCGGCTTATTGGCCAATCCGTACTTTTTGGCAATCGCCTTATCGCCCGGCAAGGGCTTAAAAACAGCAGTATCGACGCCATTGGTGACAGCCTCCGAGCGAGATTTGAGCCCGTATTTTTTAAGAAATGCCAGCGCCGTCGGGGTCGGTGTCGTTACAAATTGGGCACGATTACAAAATCTAACCAAATAATTCCAGAAGCGCTTATAAAACCAGCCATAGTACCAGCTACTGCCTTTGATATTGAGCAGCACATTTTCGGGCATCAGGTGGTTGGTGGTTAGTATCGGTATGCCGTGCCGATTAGCATAGCGCATGGCCGTTCTGCCCAGCAAAGCGGGGTTATGGATGTGTATCGCATCTGGTTTGACCAACTTGAATATTTTTTTGGTGTGGATCCACGGAAAGAGAGTAACCTTGTATTTTTTATTAAAAGGCAGCGTCACGGCTCGCTCACGGTAGATAGTATAGCTACCATCTTGCTCTAGGTAGTTCGTGAAGTTTTTGGCTGGCGCCCAGACACTCACCGAGTGACCCTTACCAATCAGCCCTTGCACCAAGCGCCTTTCAAAGAGCGCCCCTCCATCGGCGTTGGGCCAGTAGCTCTCCGTAACTAGTAGTATCTTCATAATCTCTATTATGCCTCAATATTCAAAATTATTAAAACTTTTATACATAAAATTCCTAAAGCCAGATATAATATCTATAATGCTAAGACAAATATCCATCGAGGGCCATCAAGCTAGCTACGCCCAGCTCAATCCGAACCAACCCAAGACGATAGTCTTGGTGCACGGAATAATGGGCGACCACAGCGGCTTGCTTGATCTGGCGCGCCGCCTCAAGGGCTATCGCATCATAATTCCAGATTTAGCTGGGCACGGGTCATCGGACACTCTAAAGTCCGAGCACAATGCCAAGACCCACGCTCGGTTTTTGGCTAGCTTTCTTAAGGCTCTCGATATCGAAGCGGCAGTTTTGGTCGGCCACTCCTATGGAGCCTTGGTTTGTCTGCACTACTCGACTCAGTATCCTGACAGCAGGGCAGTCCGTCAGCTAATTTTGCTGGCTCCACCATACCCCGAGCATCAGCGTAATTTTGCCTATCTGGCGTCAAGAGCTGTGTATCATACCATCAGAATCACACCCGAACCAATCAGTCAGAGAATGCTGGCTAGTAATTTTTATAATCGAGCGTCGGCCAGGATGTTTTTTGTTTCTGACGACGCCGAGCTCAAGGCCCGGCTGCTCCGACAGGGCCAAATTGCTACGCGCAAGGTGCCAAAGCGAGTGGCCACCGAAATAGCTGCCGACTTGCCAAGCCTGCCAGTCGTCAAGCTTTTCAACCAACTGACTCTCGATACCACAATCGTTTATGGCGGCAAAGACAAGCTCGGCAATATCGAGCATCTCGAATCTAAAATCACTAATCCGAAAATCAAGCTGCTCAAATTTGATGACTTCGGACACCTTTTTCCGCTCGAAGAGCCCCAAAAAACTGCCGATATCATCTTGCAGATTATCAATCAGCCCAAAATTCGTGCTAATATAGGTTCAAAATAAGCATGTACAAAAGTCTTCTAACCAACCGCAATTTCCTCAAAATCTGGCTGGCCCAGCTGTTTTCGCAATTAGCCGCCAACCTGCTTAATTTTGCCCTGATTATCAGAGTTTTTGAGCTTTCAGCTAACACCAAATACGCCAACATCGCGGTTAGTTTGCTGATATTATCTTTTGGTGTGCCATCAATCATCTTTGCCGTTCTGGCCGGTGCTTATGTCGACCACATGGATCGCAAAAAAGTCTTGGTCATTACAAACATCGTTAGAGCTGTTCTGGTGCTGTGTTTTTTGTTGTTCGAAACCAATCTGTTGTTCGTTTATCTGACAGTTTTTATAATTTCGACTTTTTCGCAGTTCTTTACACCGGCCGAATCAGCCGCCCTGCCCAAGCTTGTCGACAAAAAGCACTTGGTTGTTGCCAATTCGCTATTCTTGTTCACGCTGTATAGCTCTTTTATACTCGGCTACAGCTTGGCTGGGCCTATCATCTCGACCTGGGGTGCCAATTCGGTCTATTGGGCCACCTCGGCGGCCTTTGCTATCTCGGCACTGCTGAGTTTGGGCTTGCCCAAGCTCAGGGCTCACCAAAAAGGTCTCGATTTTAAGACCATCAACCACGATGTTTTCGTGACCATCCGCCAAACCACCAATAAGATACTCAAAACCCCGGCACTGCTGTTTCCGATTGTCAATCTGACCATCGGCCAAATGATAATTGGTATCATCGCCGTCGTCGCACCGGCTCTGGCTATCTTGCTGTTTAATCAAAGCCTGGCCAGCACCAGCTACAAGCTAATAGTGCCGACTGCGGTGGGTATGATTTTGGGTGCGGTCTTGGTGGGGCAAGTGTTTCGTAATGTCCATAAGGCCAAGCTTATCAATGTTGGTATCGTTATCGCCGTGGTGTCGCTATTTGGTATCGGCCTTTCCAAGAGCTACATGGGCTCACCGCTCTACACCTACATCATCGTTACTCTGGCATTTGGGCTGGGCTTTGCCAACGCCATGATTGGAGTCTCCGCCCAAACCTTACTTCAAATCCACTCCACCGACGACGAACGCGGCAAGATATTTGGTACCCTCAATATGATGATGAACCTCGCCGCCACCTTGCCGGTGTTGCTTGCGGGCATCACCGCCGATCTCATCAGTCCGTCTTCGGTTTTGCTAATAGCTGGCACAATGATTGCGGTCTATGGCGTGTATCAGTTTGTGACGCTCAAAAAGCATGAGCTGGTAGATAGATAGACAGACAGAGTACATCTACCGCAATAATAATTGTCATTTTAACTAAATCTCATTAACTAATAACATTAACTAATCTCATTAATCACCACTTTTGATGCACATGCCCTCTGCCTTCTGTTTCTGTTGTCTGCCTTGCACCGACATCGAGCTCCAAGAAAGCAGCAGGCTAACGGACTAATCATTATCCAGGATTGTTTGAAGCCCTGAAGCGCTAGCATTCAGGGCAAGTTTATTCTGGATCAAGATTGTTCGCTAGCCTGAGGCGCTTATTGGGGCGAGCCACAGTCGGTTGGTTTTGCTCCACTTTTGGCAGCAAAAGTGGTAATTAAATAAAAAAGATAAATTAAATTGAAGCGATGCTTTCTTGAGCTTTGGGGTCAGTGTCGGCAAGACAAGGAGCAGGCAGACACTAGCATAATAACTATAAATATGTTATAATTTGTTCTTATGGGGCTGACAAGCTTCGACGTTGAATCTTGAAATATGATTGCGAGTCGGTTTGAGAATACACGTTAGCTGTTCTCAAAAAACTACAAATGCAAAATCTTTTGTATCGCGTTTGGTGAATGCAGTTTCTGCACCATCTCTCGCACCAGCTTTTGCTTAATTGTCATTAGCCGTCGATCCTCTGACACCTGATAGCAGGTCATCGACGTCATTTATCAGGTTGCAGCAACATTTTTTGCTAGATGTTGAATAAGACTACAATTAGCAAACAAGTGCTTTGGCCGTTTGGGTTGGTTTTTATGGCCAGGGAGCTTGTTAAACAAATTTAGGCCAACTACACTCGTAGATATCATGTTATAAAAGTTTAGCGGACGTGGGTGCGATTCCCACCAGCTCCACCAAAAAAAGACCAACTGCTCGCAATGAGCCTTATGGTCTTTTTTTGATACCTACTAATAATTTGGTGGGCACGATAGCCCCGAATATCTTGCTAGGCTGTTTTTGGTTTGGCCAGAGGCACCACCGATTTGTTGACTCGTTTTGGCTTGGCACTAGGAGGCTTAACTATCGGCGTCCTAGCTGGCTCCACGATGTGCCCACGCGGAATATCGAGCTTGACCGTCATCCCCGACCTGGGGTTTGTTATAATCTCAATTTGACCACCAATTTGCTCAATCACAATACGACTCAAGTACATTCCCAAGCCCGCACCCTGGTAGTCAAAATGCTTGGCATCTAGGGCGTGCTTAAAGGGCTTCATAAGCATAGCTACATTGCTTTTGGTGATTCCACTACCTTCGTAACTAATCACGAACTGCGTGCCCGCTATGGTGTTCTGAGCACTAATGTCGATACTGCCGCCGCTATCACTCAGCTTAATGGCGTTATTGCTAGAGGGAGCACAGTGGCAATAGCAAAGTATTTTGACTATCAATAACCGCACTAGCAAGCCGCCCAAAAAAAAGCACTCTAAGCTCACCACCGTCCTGAACTAATAAGTAGTGAACAAAAAAATACTCGCCCAGAAAAAATTTTCGGTCGAGTCTTGTTATTATTTGCCTATAAAAAAACAGGTTAGCTTGGGCCTCTGGCGCTCGCTAACCTGTTGTGGGTCTTTGTTTTTGTTTTTGAGTAATTTATGTGTGCAGCACTGGTACTATAATAACGCTTAAGGTTGGGGTCTGTCAACAACTTTTTTAGACTTTTTTTAACTTTCTTTAATAATTTTTTAGACTTTTTTTGCGTTCAAGCGCACTCGCCGTTACGGGCGGCGCTATTGCGGGCTAGCAATTGGGCGAACTTAAGCTGGGCTTTCTTGATATTGTTTTGGTTGCCATGCCATATTTTTAGGGCTGGTTCCTGTACGGCTCTCGAGTAACTGTAGGTAATAGGCCAGGGCTGAGTACCGATAGCTCCGATTGCGTTAAGGTTATTGCTGGCCTGATCGGGCGACTGCCCACCTGATAAAAATACAATTCCACCAACCTCACGCGGCACTGCGGCATTGAGGACCTTCAGCGTTGCGTCGGCAACCTGTTGGGGGCTACTAACATCAGCGGCATCCTTACCTGCCAAAACCATGCTGGTTTTGAGTATCAAACCTGTTAAATCGACCTTCATAGCGGCCAGTTCCTCGAATAAAACCTTTATAACTAGCTCTGTCGCCCGGCCAGACTCAGCTAAGCTGTGGTCGCCATCATAAATTACCTCTGGCTCGACTATTGGTACCATTCCGGCGGCTTGCACAATCGCTGCATAGCGGGCCATGACGGCCATATTGGCCCGCACCACAGCCGGAGAGGGGAGGTCGACACCTATAGTAAAAGCACTGCGCCACTTGGTAAAACGAGCTCCCATAGCGTAATACTCGGTGAGTCGTTCGGCCAGACCGTCGAGCCCCTCGGTGATGGTCTGGGGGGCGAAATTGGCCATTTCAACCAAGCCTTTATCGACCTTTATACCTGGTATAATACCGTTTTTGGTGAGAGCTTCGGCAAAAGTCAGGCCACTATCAGTTTGCTGGCGGATGGTTTCGTCGTAGAGTATTACACCCGAAATATAAAGCTCGATATTGGGCGACATGCACAATAATTGGCGCCACTGGAGCCTAGACTCGTCTGTGCAGGCAATCTTAAGGGTATCAAAGCGCTTGCAACACGACTTAGTGCTTTCGTCGGCAGCCAAAAGACCTTTCGGTGAGGCCATTAGTTGCTGCACTATAGCTGAAAGCGACTGATTCATGCCTCTAGCATAAGCCTTATGCTTTATTATTGCAAGATTAGCAGCCTAAAGCAGCTTACTGGGTACATATACTGCGTGCGGTAGCATTTTATATATGTAGATTAGTGGCGCATCTACAGATGTAAAAGCAAAAAAAAATGAATAAATAAATTATTTCTTGGTGTTGTCGAGCCGAGCATCGCGCAACATCGACTGGCGCTTTTTGGTTTCGCGCTTGTCGTAGAGCTTTTTACCACGAGCCAGCGCTATTTCGAGCTTCACACGGCCGCGTACAAGCCCCACAGCAGTCGGAACCACGCTGAGATGCTCGGCAGTACCACTTTCGATGATTTTTAGCAGTTCTTTTTTGTGCAAAAGCAGTTTGCGCTCGGCCTCGGGGTCGTAATCGGCGCTATTTGAGGCCTGTTTGTAGGGGCTAACGTGGGCTTTTACCAGATAAGCTTCGTTGTTTCGGATCGATATGTAGCTACCCTTGAGGTCAATATGTCCAGCCTTGATGCTCTTGACTTCGGCTCCAGTCAATACCAAACCAGCCTCAAATTTGTCTTTGAGTTCGTAGTCGTGCCGGGCTCGGCGATTGGTGGCGATAATCTTCATAGCTTGATTATAGCTCAAATCCTAGCTTTTGCGATATAATGATAAGTAATATGCAACACCCCAAAGACATTTTTACCGATATCTTGACTGATATCACCACAAAAGCCTTTAATTCGGTTAGCCAATCCGATATTGGCCACAGCATTAGCCATTGCGACGCTCAATTTGGCGATTACAGCACCAACATCGCCTTCAAGCTCTCCAAGCTCGAAGGCCAGAGCCCATCTGATGTAGCCCGAGGCATCGTTGATAGCCTAAAACAGCATAACTCCATCGAAGCAGCCGAATTTGCGCCACCTGGATTTATCAATGTCACTCTCATTAACCAGCTTTGGCTCGATTACGCCATGTCGTTTAATACCAGCTTTGCCCATAGCCAGCTAGGCAAGGGGCGGTCGATTCAGATAGAGTTTATATCAGCCAACCCAACTGGCCCGTTGGTCGTCACCAACGCCTGGCAAGGGTACTATGGCGATATTTTATCGAACATCTACGATTCTCAAGGCTACAAAACCAACCGCGAGTATTACCTCAATGACGGCGGCAATCAGCTCATAGCCCTCGGCAGGGCCGTGCAACAGTCGATTGGTGTTGAGTTCGATGCCGAAATCTCCGCCAATCTGTACAGAGGGGATTATATCGATAATACTGCTGAAATAATTACAACAGAAATGGGCTCAGTAGAGCAAATTAAGCAGTCTGAGCCGTCAGAAATTGGCGCCAGGGCAGCAGAGATTATTATGGAAACCTACATCAAGCCCGACCTAGCCCGACTGGAGGTTCGCCATGATTCGATTTACTCCGAAAACAAACCAGATATCAAGAAAACTCTGAAGCGCCTGCAAGAGGCCGGCCTGACCATCAAAAAAGACGGCGCCACCTGGCTAATTGGCTCAGAAGTTGGGCTCAAACAGGATGAAGTGCTGGTTAGATCGTACGATAACGGCGATAGCTATTTTCTTAAAGACATCGCCTACCAGCTGGAGCGCCTCGAAGAGCGCGGCTTTAACGAAACCATCACGATTGTCGGGCCCGACCACCATGGGCAGGCCATTAGACTCATTAATACCCTGCGAGCGCTTGGCCATGAGAGCTTCACCGAGATATCTACCCAGACGATCAGGCTCATCAAGGACGGCAAAGAGTTTAAGATGAGTAAGCGTAAGGGCAATTATATTTTGCTCGATGACTTTTTGAATGAAGTCCCAACCGAGGCCGCCCGCTTTTATTTTGCTATGCGCGATACCAATACGCACATGGACTTTGATATTGACCTAGTTAAGGAGCGCTCCGCCAAAAACCCGGTCTATTATTCGCTCTACGCCTATGCCAGAGCCTGCTCGATTCAAGCCAAAGCCACCGAGCAGGGCATTGCGCCTGCCAAAAACCTCAAGGGCTACCAGCTGACGGTGGCCGAAAAGCAACTTACCCTGGAGCTATCCAAGATAGGCGAGCTACTAGAGGAGATTACTAGCACGCACAAAGTTCATCAGCTGTTGCACCAGACGGTAGAGGTCGCCAGAGCCTTCCACGACTACTACGAAAAAGAAAGAATCGTCGGCAATCCTAAGGCCGCCCAAAAATTAGTCTTTATTGCTCAATTTAAGCTTGCCTACCAGGCGATATTCGCTATTATAGGCGTTGATTTGCTTCAAAAAATGTAGTTTTCTAATTATGTTGGTGTAGTAAAAAAAGCAACTACTTTTGTATCTTATATGTAATAATTTTCTTATCAGTATTTATAAATAACTGACCACTTTTTGGCTCCACAGCAAATGAATATATCGGGGCGTTGCCTTCAAGTGCGTAAAACCTCACAAAATTAGCCGAATCGGAGCTGATGGTGAGTAGGGCGAGCTTGTTGGAGTCTTTATTAAGTAGCATAAAGTAGCCAGATTCTAAATCGAAGTAGCTGTCTTTGATATCGCCAAAACTAGCCGGCAAGCCGTTGGTATCGTAGCTACTCTCGGTTCCTTGCTCGAACAATTTAATCTTATTGGCTTGGGTTATGAATATATTGCCATTGATCATCAGCGAGCTAGCGCTAGCAAGGCTTCCGGCACTCGGAGACTTTAGGATATTGGCTTTGGAGCCAAGATTTAGCCCAGATTTTACATAGCGCACTATCTGCGACTCGCTTGGCACCAGCAGATACAGGTTGCTCAGATAGCTTTCCAGATCAACCGCCCCACCCGGATCTGTCTTTAGCGATTGCAGGCCGCTCGTCGGGTTGTACTGCCACAAGTTACTAGCTCCAATCGCTATTAGGCCGGTATCGCCTTGGTTAGTCAGCGCTTTGGCACCCACCAAATCTTTATCCTTGGCCTTAATACTCGGAGCACCGAGCAGCGGGTTGATTGCTACGATAGCCCCACCCACAGCGTCGAGGCCATATAAGCTGTTATCGACCCACATCATAGCCACCAGCTTGGCTTGCTCGATGCCAAAGCCGTCAGCTAGCTTAATACGCGTCGTATCAGTTATTTTGTCTTCGACGATTGTTAGCTGACCACTGACATCGGAGTAACCACGCTTAATTTTATTAGAGCGGGCCAGCTGGTTGAGCTTATCTTGGTCGGATTTGCTGATTTTAGACAAAATCTCACGGGCTTTATCGACACTTTCCTGCGCAGACTTAGAATTATTTTTAGATAAGGAAGTCTGTGCCGAGGCAATCAGCGTGCTGGCATCGTCTAGCTCTTTAGATGCACTAGTGCCACTATAAACTGACGAAAACCCCCAAATTACACCGAGAACAATTAATATAGATATTATTACAACGATAAATGCTTGCTTGGGGTTGGGGTTGATGTACTTCGACCAAAACCTAGTCCAGCCGTGCTTGGATTTGGATAAAACTGCTGGCACCACCTTAGTTTTGGTATTAGAGGCCGATTGTTTAAGGCCGCGTTTTAGCTTTTGGCCGCCTCTTTTTGTGTGGCCCTGAAGCGCAACCAGAATATTATTGATTTTGGCCTGTGATTGTTTAGGGATATCATCTGGAGTCTGCCGCAAGAGGTCTTTTGGTATTGGCGACTTCTCGGCCTGAACCAGTAGGACGCTATAGGGAACTTCTTCTGGTAGCTGCAGGTTACTAAGGATGTCCTGGCTTGACTGCTCGATGGACTGGTCTGATACAATCTTGCCCAGCTCCGACTGAGTCAGGCTGGCCGTCACAGCCTTGCTGGTTAATATGATGCTATCCCCGGATTGCACCTTACCAGAGCCGATCTCCCTAAATTTATTCTCCGTACTCTCTGTTGTTAGGCTTGTGGCGCTACCCTTACGGGAATGGATCATTGTCAATTTGCCGATATTGGCAAATAGCATCTCGTTGGCTACTATAGCGACCAAACCAACGTTGCAGGTGCTCTTGGAATTGCTGATAAGCTCATTGACCGATCGCAAGCACAGCTTGAAACGATTATCAAAGCCGGTCTCGATACCACTCTCATAAAAAGCCTTACCACAGCCATCGAGGAACTTATCTAGGTCGATCCTCTTATCGTCGTCGTGGTATTCGAATAGCAAGTATAGGTTGCCAGCCTCGGAGCTGGTATCTGGGGATGGCTCAAACCCAACAGCAAAAGACTCCGCCACAGACTTGAGGGGACGCTTTGGTCGGTGATTGATTTGAATATGTCTAGTGAAGATTTCTTTGGCATCCATAAGCTTATCCTTTTTCATTCTTATTATACCATCTGTCTGTATTAAGGTATGATAGATATTGAAATTATGGACAAAAATGACTCAGTAAACATCGCTTTTACCAAGGACCAGCTCAAGGCCATCGGCCATAATGAAGGCCCAATGCTAGTTGTAGCAGGTGCCGGCACTGGCAAAACAGCTGTTATAACGCAACGAATAGCTCGCCTCATACTATCGAGTAAAGCCAAGGCCGATGCCATACTGGCGCTAACTTTTACCGACAAAGCTGCTATGGAAATGCAACAGCGGGTCGATGAGCTGCTGCCGTATGGCTATTTGGACACCCAAATAATGACCTTCCACGCCTTGTCGGAGAGGATTTTGCAGGAGTTTGCCCTTGATGCTGGTTTGAGCCCCGAGTTTATGGTCTTAAATGACGTCCAGCAGACAATTATCCTGCAAGAAGTCATAGCGGCGGTTGATTTTAAGTATTTCAAGCCCCAGCACGACCCGTTTGCGTACATTAGGTCGCTAAAAAGTGCCATCTCGAGGCTTAAGGATGATGGAATAGACGCTGTAGAGTTCAGTAAGTTAGCCAAGCACCTAGCCGACACCGGCGACGGCCAACCGAACGAGCCAATGCTCGATTTGGCCAAAGTTTATCAACTTTATACAGAGCTTTGTACCGCTAAAAACAGCTTAGACTTTGGTGATTTATTGCTAAAATTACAACATTTGTTAAAAACCCGTCCCGAAGTCAAAAAAGAGCTTAATCAGCGCTACCAGTACTTGCTAGTTGACGAATTTCAGGATACCAACTCCATACAAATGGATATCATAGCCAGTTTGCTATCAAAGTCAAAAAATATCATGGTAGTCGGCGATGACGACCAGGCTATTTACAGCTTTAGGGGAGCATCGGTCCAAAACATCCTTAATTTTAGGACACTTTTCCCCAAAAGCGAGCTTGTAGTGCTAAAAGACAACTTTCGAAGCGGCCAAGCGATACTAGACGCCGGCTACAAGTTGATTCAAAACAACAACCCAGATAGGCTCGAAGCTTCGGAAAATATCAACAAGCAACTAATTGCTCATAAACACCCCAAGGCAGCGGTTGGAATCGAATGCTATCCCAATAAACCCAGCGAAGTCGATGGTGTAGTAGAAAAAATCGCGAGCCTATTGGGCGAAGGGGCAGAGCAAAAAGATGTAGCGATATTGCTTCGTAAAAATAGCCAGCTCAAAGCATATATCTTGGCACTTCAGAGAAAAAACATCGCCTATTATGTTCATCAAGATGTTGAGCTTTTTGACCAAAAAAGTGTAAAAATGCTCATCGCATTAGCCAAGGCAATCACCGATCCGCACGATTCATCATCACTTTTCCAGCTACTGATTAGTGGCTTTTTTAAAAACCACGACAAACACCAAATGGTAGGCATTTCATCGCTAATAGCTCGCCAAAACAAGAGTCTTTTTGACGCCCTAACCGAGCCAGGTCAGGAGCCATGGATAGACCAGGCGATGAGCGATATCGCAGTCTGGCGCGAAATGCTGGCCGACTATACCGCCGGCGAATTGCTCTTTGTGGCCATTAAGGCCAACGGACTACTCAAAGATCTGCTCGACGACGCCAGCACTTCGCTCGATTCGGCGCTGTCGGTACAGTATATGACCGACTTCTTTGGGCTCGTCAAGCAGTTCGAGCTAGCCACGACCAACCCCAGCCTGGTAGAGTTTTGCAAGTACCTCGACGAAATCAAGCTTTCGTCGGCCGATATAATGAGCGATATATCGCCACTCGACAGCTCTGGAGTGCAGATTTTGACTATTCACAAGGCCAAAGGACTAGAATTTGACTATGTCTTTATACCCGAGTTGGTAGAGCAGAGCTTTCCGACCTACCGAAAAGGCGAAGATGTGAAGTTTCCGAAAGAAGTCTTAAAGCACATCGACGGCGACCACTACCAAGAGGAACGCCGCTTGTTTTACGTCGCACTGACCAGAGCCCGAATTGGAGCATTTCTGAGCTACGGAGCCGACTATGGTGGCAAGAGAGCCAAAAAACCATCGCGGTTTATCGGCGAGGCACTCGGTAGCGACTGGCTCAGCAGGGCAGTTCAAGTCGATGACCAGCGCAACATGGCCGAGCTAATTGGTTCGTTCGAATCAATCATTAAGGTCGCCGACCAAGACAGCCTGCTAGCCAGGCTCTACAGAGGCGATTGGCTATACCTGTCGATTAGCCAGGTCGCCGACTACCTGCGATCGCCCAAGGAGTTCTGGCTTTTTCATGTTTTGAAGCTGCCAAAAGGCCCATTTCATACATTAGTTTATGGCTCCAGTATGCACGCCGCACTCGAACACTACTACAAGTTTAAGCTTAAGGACCGCAAGATATCTCAAAACGAAGTTCTGGAGGTTTATAAGGGCGCCTGGCGTAGCGAGGGCTTTGTATCTGTTGAGCATGAGAAGGAGTTGTTTGAGACCGGCCAAAAGGCACTCATAAACTATATTCGCAACCATGCTAAAGACGAAGCCAAGCCAATTGCTATCGAAAAACCCTTTGAATTGCAACTACCAGAGCTAAAAACAGTGATTTCGGGTCGTTATGATATTATTCTGAGCTCCAAAGATGGCATCGAAATCAGAGATTTCAAGACCTCAAGAGTCAAAGATCAGAAAGCAGCCGACAGTAAGGCCAAAGCCAGCGTTCAGCTCGGAATATACGCCCTATCGTGGGAAAAATTACAACAAAGCCCGGTGTCGGTAACTAGCTTGGAGTTTATACAGGACTCTCTGATAGGTAAAAACACTAAAATTGATAACGAAAAAACTTTGCTTCTAATCACACAAGCCGTGGAGGGCATCAAGGCCATGAAGTTTGACGAAAAGGGCCAAAGTCAGCTTGATTTTAATAAGCTACTGATATGAAAATCGACTCTTATCGTAACCAGCGCTGGCTCGAGAGCACCCTCGATTACATCTGGAATGCTCACTTCGAGGATGTACCAAGAGACAATAATGTCAAAATTATATTTGGTAAAAAAGCCAAACGCCGCTTAGGCTCGATTGGGCTCGACAAAGACGATCTGAACACCTCGATAATCAGAATAAACCCTATTTTTAAGGACCTAGAGGTCCCGGAATTCGTGATTGTAGCTACCATTGTTCATGAAATGACCCACTATGCACACGGCTTCAATTCGCCACTCGAACAAAAGCAACAACACCCGCACCGAGGGGGCGTTATTAGGCGTGAGTTTGCCGAAAGAGGCCTAGAATATATGTATATCGAGCAAAATAAATGGCTAAAAGAAAATTGGCCAGCCATTTTAGACAAATATTTCGAGCCCACTGCGTATCGGCGCCGCAATCAACCGCTTAAATTAAAGCTCCCCTGGTGGATGTCTGGATTATAAGTACCAATAAGAGTATTATTATAAGCATGAGTAGTATCAAGAAATCTAGAAATGTAAAAAAACGCACTAATCAGCTCAAACTCACATCTGGTACTTCTAAAACCATCACTAGGCCCACCAAGGCTAAGCTAGTAGCGGCTGCCCAACAGCTCAACCGCACCCGAACCCGTCGCTTTGTGCTTTATGCCCTGGGTTGTGTGGTTTTGATGCAAGTATTGCGCTATCTAAGCAATGAAGTTATCTTTGCTGGCCCGACTACGCCAGGAGGCATTGGTTTTTTACTATTTTTCTATGTTCAGACCGGCCTGATGGTAATAATTATGCTCCTATTAATTGCCGCATCCATCACTTATCTCAGATCTTTGAGCTCCGATTTATAGCACATATATCTAGTGCTAAAGCACTATTTGTGTGTATATTTTGGGCTTTCTACAGCTTTAATATGAGTTTATTTGTACCTAAAATATAATTCACGCTATTGAGTCAAGATATTGTTCAGAGAGCTAAATCAATAATACAGCCAGCCCGGCGGGCTTTATAAGCTATTTTAGGAGTGTTATACTAAATAGACCATTTAAGGAGGTGATTGATGAATAGTATCCTAGTAGTTCTAATAGCACTCGTCTTGTTGGCGCTAATGGTAGTTATATATCTCCTGACAGTCAAAAAATCGGGCGTTAGCTCTGATTCTCTTGGTATGCTCAAGCAAGATCTCCAGGGTATCCAGCAGCTTATCAATCAATCGCAATCACACCTGAACGAGAGGATCGATAAAAACAACTCTGCCATGCAGGCCAGCGTCCAAAAACAGATGAGTGAGTCGTCGAAGCTGATAATTGATGTTACCGAACGCCTCACCAAGCTCGACGAAACCAACAAGAGAGTGGTTGATGTCGCCGACGAGCTCAAGACACTCCAAAATGTCCTTCAAAACCCCAAGCAACGCGGAGTACTTGGTGAGTACTACCTGCAAACAGTACTCGACAACGTCCTGCCGGTCAATCGGTACAAGCTGCAGTACAAGTTTAAGGATGGTGATATCGTCGATGCCGTCATATTCCTCGAGAAAGACAAAATACTACCCATCGACTCAAAGTTTAGCCTCGAAAATTACAACCGCTTGGTAGAAGAGAAGAATAAAGACCAAAAAGCCATCTATGTGAAGCGATTCAAGCAAGATCTCAAGACCCGAATCGACGAAACCAGCAAATACATCAGGCCCAGCGAAAACACTATGGATTTTGCATTTATGTTTATACCTTCTGAAGCCATCTATAACGACCTCCTGACCAACAAGATAGGCACCGCCGATACCGCCTCGAGAGACCTCATCGAATACGCCTTTCAGGATAAAAAGGTCATTATTGTTAGCCCCACAACCTTCATGGCTTATTTGCAAACAGTCTTGCAGGGCCTAAGGAGCCTTCAGATAGAAGACCAAGCTAAAGAAATCCAAAAGAGAGTCGGCATGCTGGGCCGTCACATCAAGAGCTATGAAGAATTTATGCATAAGCTTGGGGGGTCGCTCTCAACCACCGTCAATCATTACAACAACGCCCACAAAGAGCTTAAAAAGGTCGATAAAGATGTCGTTAATATAGCCGGAACAGATGAGTCTGTCGATCCGGCATTTCTGGAGAAGCCAAATATCGATGATTAGGCTATGGTGTTGTATAATAAAACTATGAAAACCGTATTCTCAGGCTTAAAACCAACCGGCGAGATGACAATTGGCAACTACATAGGAGCCATGAAGCACTGGCCTAGTAGCCAAACCGACAGTAGAAGCATCTTTTTTGTGCCAAATTCGCATGCCCTAACGGTACGGCAAGACCCCGCCCAACTCAAAACCAGGACACTAGACCTAGTGGCTTGGCTTTTGGCAGTTGGGGTTGACCCTGAAGAGTCGATTATATTGGTGCAATCTATGGTGCCAGCTCACGCTGAGCTATTTTGGATACTCGACAACTTCGTAACAATCGGCGAGCTCAGCCGCATGACGCAGTTTAAGGACAAAAGCGGCAAGTCTTCGGCCGAAGGTCAGCTAGTGGGGCTATTTAACTACCCGGTACTGATGGCTGCCGATATATTGCTCTATAGTACCGACGAAGTTCCGGTGGGGGAAGACCAGATTCAACATGTCGAGCTCACCAGAGATATCGCCACTCGATTTAATAACATCTATGGAGAAACATTTGTAATTCCTAAAGCGACCACCCCGCAACACGGCTCAAGAGTAAGAGGGCTCGATGACCCTCGCTATAAGATGAGTAAAAGCGACCACCCCGACAGCTATGTGGCGCTCGGCGAGGACGCCGAATCAGTCATCAAGAAGTTCAAGCGGGCCGTTACTGACTCTGACGACAAGATCCGCTACGACCCCAAAGCCAAACCAGCCATTTCTAACCTCATCGAGATCTACGCCGGCTTCGCCGAGGTCGATATTGCCGAGGTAGAGGACAAATACCAGCAAAAAGGCTATGCCGAGTTCAAGCAAGAGCTCGGTGAGCTTGTTGCCCAGAAACTATCGGCCCTGCAGGCTGAGTTCGAAAAATATCGGTCAAATGAGACTGCGCTAATGGCCATTATCGAACAGGGCAACGCCAAAGCTAGCCAAATAGCCAATAAAAAGCTCAACGAAGTGAAATCTAAAATTGGGTTGTTGTAAAAAATATAACAGCCATCTATATCTGAAAAATGCAATTATTACATCAAAAGTATTGACATAAGCATAAGCATAGTGCTATACTAGAGTTATTCTAGTTCATTAAAAACAAAAAATAAAAATTATGCCACATATCAAACCACCATAGGTGATGGCCTGAACTCTTAAAGGTCTTTTGCCCACAATTTGACGGTGGGGAATCTCTGGATACAAAAAACAACCCCCTTGTTTTTTGTACCAGAACTTCCTCACTGTCGTAGAGCCACTCTGTAAGCAGTCATTATGCTGAAGGGGGATACAGGAAACAGCTCGAAGGAACTTGACCATAATTGTACCTTCTACTAAACCAGAAGGTACAATTATGGTCAGGTACCGTACCGATGGTTGGGAAGCGCCAGTCGTAGATTAGCTCCTTCAAGTATTAAATAAAACGCGACGGGCAAACTTTACTAGGGGATCTTAGCTCAGGCTAGGGTCCACAGCCGGGCCGATACATGCCAATTTGTTTCTAAACATTTTAATGGGCATTTGCATCGGCCCGTAACCATTTTTTAAGCTCATCAACAGCAGACACTCGCTATTAGCAGGGTGTTTTTTTTGTTATTAACTATATTTTGTCTAAAGCACAAAAAATATAGCAGTAAAACTGCTGCCAATGCAAAGATCCTGGCGCCGCAAAGGCCAACATGCTACTTAAAAAGGAGTAGAGTATAATAAATAGGTATCAGAATCGGTATTGGTTAGCATCGGTGCGCTTACAGACCTCTTACTGTGCAGCCACCTGGTGTGGGTGCAAAAAACCTCGTAATTCACGATCAACATGGTCAATAGTAAGCATTGGTTGTTAAAACAAGCCAAATACTACCAAATAAGCCAAGTTACTGCTTTAATTACAACAAACTAGGGAAGTTATATAACTACC
>SICB01000008.1 GCA_009691555.1 Patescibacteria group bacterium
GGTAGCAATACATTTACATCGGGTATGATATACACCCCATCTGCCCCTTCTGCTGCGCCGCGACCCGTTATGGCCTGGGCACACGGCACATTGGGCATGGGCGATAGTTGCGCACCATCGCGCCGCAAGGATCCGATTGCCGGCACAGGCATGGGTTGGGTCGATGCCATGTTGGCCCGTGGCTGGGTGGTAACAGCAACCGACTACGCCGGCTTTGGTACTCCCGGAATAGAGGCCTACTTGGTTGGTCAATCAGAAGCTCATGATGTTCTCAATAGTGTCAGAGCTGCCAAAAATTTACAGGGAACCAACGCCGGTAATAGCTATGCAATTTGGGGCCACTCTCAGGGTGGGCATTCGGCATTATTTAGTGCCAGTCTGGCAGAGAGCTATATGCCCGAATACCAGCTTGTTGGTACGGCTGCATCAGCCCCAGCAGCACAACTCGAATCGCTCTTAACTCAGCAATTCGATACTGCGGTATCGTGGCTGATTGGCCCAGAAGTTGTTGTATCTTGGCCAGACAATTTTGCAGGGCTTAACCCCGACCAAGTCCTGACGACTCCTGGAGCCAAAAACTATCAGGCTACTGCCGAAGCTTGTATCAACGATGTTGCACTTGCCGGAATAATAAGAGCCAAGATTGGGCAGAAGTTTTTTACCCAATCTCTGATGACACTACCCGAATGGAAGAGCGTCATTGCCAAAGAAACTGCCCCAGTACTGAGCCCCTCGCAGCCGCTATTGGTGGCGGAGAGCCTAACCGACCAAGTGGTATTACCAAACACCACCGCACAGTACATCCAGCGAGCCTGCCAAGGCGGTTCTAATTTGACCTCGCTTTGGCTCAACAATGTTGGCCACATAGCACTCCAGGGAGTGGTGGCCCCAAGCGTCACGAATTGGCTTGGCGACAGATTTGCCGGCAGAGTTACAGCCCCAACGTGTAATCAGCCGCTACCGATTACTCCTGCTACCAACTAGCCAAAAACCCCACGTAGCTACAAATGAAGCAAAATTATTTGTTTTGAGGTAGAATAAAGCTATGAATACAGATATCAACAACATCAGCAACCGAACAATATTTAGGGTGCTACTTATAATTCTGTTATTTGTGGTGGGGATGTTCTTGGTAATATCTGTCTCAAAGCAATTGGTTTGGTTTGGAATATCATTTTTCTTGGCCCTCGCACTCGAGCCACCAGTAAATTGGCTTAGCAGCAAACTACCCAAAAGAAGCCGTGGCCTAGCCGTGCTCTTGGTGGTAACTGTGACGCTATCTGTGATAGCCTATGTTATAGCGATTTTTGGCCCACCACTAGTCAAGCAGTTTAGTGAACTCATCAACAACCTGCCTTCGTATTACAAGGATTTTTTGAGTAGCCCCAACCCGCTCTCGAATTATCTAAATAGTGCCGATATACCTAAAAGCTTATCGCTCAATGGCCAAAAGATTACCACTTTCTTTACCAGTACAGGCGGAGGAGTGATTAATACCTTTAGCAATATATTTGGTAGTATATTGGCTTTCTTTACAATTTTAGTTTTGACGTTTTTTATGGTTTTAGAATGGCCAAAATGGCAAGGCTTGTTCTGGAAATATCAGGACCCTAGCAAACTAGCCCACCGCCAGACTCTGTATAAGAAGATGCAAAAAACTGTTAGCGGGTATATTAGCGGCAATTTACTAACCAGCCTGATTGCTGGAAGCGCAGCGGTAATATTTTTGTTGATACTCAAAAACCCATTTGCGATTGCACTTGGGTTTATGGTGGTGGTACTAGACTTGATACCGATGTTTGGCGCACTGCTGGCCTCTGTAATTGCGATTGCCATTGTGTTGGTCTATAACGGAATTACGCCTGCGATTGCGACAGCAATATTTTTCTTTGTTTACCAACAGCTCGAAAACAACATCTTGCAGCCGATTGTTTTTTCTAAAACAGTCAATATCTCGCCACTAGTGGCCGGTATTGCCGCAGTGCTGGGTGCTAGCCTCGGCGGGCTAGTCGGCGCACTAGTGGCCATACCAATAGCTGCATCACTACAGATTTTAGCTAAGGACTACCTCGACCGAAAGTATTCAAAAAAATAATAGATGATACAGAATTTAAGATAGTTCTTGAAGTATAATATTATTATGAGTAAACACAATTTTGATGAAGAAGCGATAAAAAAACACCTCGAGCTAAAGGGCAAGATAGTTGTTGAGCCAAAGGCTCGAGTGCTGACAGACGAAGACTTGAGTATTTATTATACTCCGGGCGTTGGTGCGGTTTCTAGAGCCCTAGCAAAAGACCCTAGCCGTGCCAAGGAGCTAACTATTAAATCCGATATGGTAGCAGTTGTGTCGGATGGTTCGGCGGTGCTGGGCCTCGGCAATGTTGGGCCAGAGGCAGCGATGCCGGTTATGGAAGGCAAGGCGATGCTATTAAAGCAGCTTGCTGGCATTAACGCCTTTCCTATTTGTCTCGACACCCAAGATACCGAGCAGATAATTATGACAATCAAAAATATCGCTCCTGTTTTTGCGGGCATTAATCTCGAAGACATCGCCGCCCCGAAGTGTTTTGAAATAGAGCGGCGGCTCCACGACGAGCTAGACATACCGGTAATTCACGACGACCAGCACGCCACAGCGATTGCCGTAATGGCAGGGCTTATTAACGCCCTCAAGGTCGTCGGCAAAGATAAGGCTAATTGCAAGACGGTAATTATTGGTTCGGGTGCCGCCGGAATCGGTGTTGCAAAACTGCTACACAAGTGGGGCATGGGCGATATCATCATGATCGATAGCAAGGGCATTGTTAGCTCCACAAGAGAAGGCCTGGACCCGAGCAAACAATCGCTACTAGCGATAACCAACAAGTCAGATTTGTCTGGTGGTATCCAGGACGCTCTTAGGGGTAGCGATATCGTGCTTGGTTTGTCGCAGGCCAATTTGCTTACCAGAGATGATATTAAGCTCATGAACAAAGATTCAATAGTATTTGCAATGGCCAACCCAACTCCAGAAATCAACCCTGAGGATGCCATCGCTGGTGGTGCCAAGGTTGTAGCTACTGGGCGCTCAGACTACCCCAACCAAATAAATAATGTCTTGGTGTTTCCGGGAATGTTCAAAGGTGCAATCGAAACTTCAACGAATTTTGTGACCGACGAAATCAAACTAAAAGCAGCCGAGTCGCTAGCAGCCATTGTTGATGACCCCACCCAAGATAACATAATACCTGGAGTATTTGATGCCGGAGTTGTTGACGCGATTGTGGATGCTTTTAAGAGCTGAGGAGTGTGCTAATATAAGGGTTATAAATTATTTAATAATCACGGAGGTGCGGCATGGAATCGGATAAAATAACGAAAGAAGCGGTAGCTTCAAACGAAAGCGTAGCTAGTACTACTGCTACAAACAAAACTAACTCTCTAGCAGTGGCGGCCTTAGTAATGGCATTTATAGTGCCACCGATAGGGCTGGTACTAGGGATAGCAGCCTTAGCACAAATCAAGAAAAGCAAAGAATCTGGTAAGGGATTGGCAGTTGGTGCGCTCGTAGTATCTTCGCTAATTATTTTACTCTACGTTGTAATATTTATGTTGTTTGCGGGGCTGGTATTTTCTGCCAACAAGTATGCTAAAGACAACGGAGTAAGCGTCGATACCAACAAGGGCACAATAGAAGTCAAAAACAAAGAGGGGGAATCGGTCGAGCTAGGAAACGCCGGAGTTCCGGACGGTTTCCCAAGCGATGTACCAATTTACCCTGGCGGCAAAATCATTGCATCGTCCAAAACAGATGGTTCCTATACTGTGACCTTCAACACTCCTGACTCTAAAAGCAAGGTAGAGGCTTACTACAAGTCCAACCTAGCCACTAATGGCTGGACAAGCGGCGAAGGTACATCGAGCAATGACTTCGGTAGTAGTAGCACAACAACCCTAAAGAAGGGCGACTCGTTTATTAATGTCATGGTCACTGAGTCTACCCAGGGAAACCCCACAGCGGTCAGCCTAATTATCTATAAAAAGTTGTAAATATTCGCCACCTCAGGAACGAAACTTTTTCACAAACCAACTAGCTACATTTTTGAACTCCCGAATCTATAAGCTTGAGCGGTATTGGCAAATAGAGTAGAGTATAACTAACATCAAATTTATAAACCAGCATCGGAAATACCAAGCAATGCATCTGTCTAAGCAAAATTATAAGAAAGTACTCTTACCCACCAAAAGGGAAATATGGATAGTGCTAGTTTTGGTGTTTATAGTTTTCTTAACCTTTGAAGCCAATCTGATATTCTTAAGAATTACACAAAATAGTATTTTTACAGACTCTGGGCTGCAAGAGAGTTTTGAGAGTCAGATCGACTCAGTATTTGCTGGCAATAAAGTTATCAACACTGCCACCCTGGTAACTTTTTGGGCTGGCATGGGCTTGGTCGCGTATAGCATAATATGGTCGATATATTCATTTTTTAGTGAAGCTAAAAATGAGGTTGAGGTGACAGCGGGTTTTATAAATCAGGCCAGCAAGCGCGACAAACTCCAGCGAGCGTTAGTCCAAGCTGGGCTTCTGGCAGGTATTATTGCTCTTGGAATATTGACGCTCAATGTAACTGCGCCGTATTTTACCAGCCTCTGGACAAATGGTATTTTATTGGCTCCGAATGATTGGCTAATGATGGCAGCACAGATAGTGGGCGGCTTTATAGGGCTCTGTATTAATTTTTATCTATTTAAGGTTTTGATTGACTGGATAGTGATCCTAGAGTAGCCAACGGCGCTACTGTTGCTACTGCTGTTACTGGTACTTGCGAATGAGCCCAATCAGTACACCTTGGATTTTAATCGGTGTGCCGGCTTCGACATAAATTGGCTCCATCGAAGCATTGGCAGGTTGCAAACGAATTCGGTTGCTTTCTTTGTAGTACCTTTTTAGCGTTGCCTCGCCGTTATTGATGAGCGCAACAACGGTGTCGCCGTTACTTGGTACTTCTTTTTCTTGGACGACCACATAGTCGCCGTCGTGAATACCGTCTTCGATCATGCTCTGGCCCTTCACCTGGAGTACATAGGAGTTCTTGGAGCCCACCATGAAGGCAGGTACCTCTAGCGTCTCCTTGTGCCCAGAGATAGTCTCTATTGGGCTACCAGCCGCAATCATACCTAGTATTGGCAGGCCAATGCCTGGCTGGTTGATTGACGACTCTACTTCCTCGACCGGCACTAGGGATCGAGCAGAGTTAATACCTTTTTCTAGAAAGCCTTTCTCGACCAGCGTTTCGATGTGCTGGGCTACGGTTGCAACAGAATTAAGCTTTAGGCCATTGGCGATTTCACGGTAGCTCGGCGAGTAGCCCTTCTGCTCAATAAAGGTTGTTATAAAATCTAAGGTTTTTCGTTGTTTCTTTGTTAGTGCTACTTTCATTGGTGCCTCCTATTATTTATGATTGTATTCATTGTAGCGAACATAATACGAACTTGTCAATACTTATAGCATAACTTTTTTTACATTATTTTTTACCATCTGTTGATATCTAGCTTAAGTATATTACCAGGTGTAGAGAAGTATTTTATAAAATAAAGCCTGGCTATCTATTGACAACCCCTCTTTCCTGGCATAACCTAGAGAACATAAAGTAAATAAAGGAGGAAATAGAGATATGGCATTTTCACACGAGAATTCGAAAGGACAAACATATTACTTACATTCTAAAGAGGTAACTCTTAAGGGTGGACGACTACAAAGGATTTATTACTTTGGTCGTGAAGCTAAAGAAGCTGCAATCGATGCAATGCCTGATGGCTACATCATTGTGGAGAACCCACGAACCGGTCTTCCAATTCTAAAGAAGGGCTAACCCGGCCTTCACCATTAAAAGAGCCCTTCGGGGCTCTTTTTGGTTTTTGTCTCTCTTGAAGTATAATAGTCTCGTGGCAAAGGGCCCGTAGCTCAGCGGTTAGAGCAGTCGGCTCATAACTGATTGGTCGTTGGTTCGAACCCAACCGGGCCCACCATTGTTCTTATTAAAAATGTCCAGCTTGAGCTGGACTTTTTTAATTGCCTCTGGCTTGCCTACTCGGCATAAGAGTTTTACAATCATACTGATGAGCAAACACAAGGTCGAATACAACCATTACGACAAAGACCACCCGTATCTGAGCACTCTGAGTATCAAAAAAAGAGCTAATTATGATCGTACTCATAAAATAGCCCTGAGTGTCGTAGTGGTTTTGTTTTTTGTCTTGGCCGAAGGCATGCTGATGTGGGCCACAGCCGACTCGAGCATTAGCTATAGCCCGCTCCAAAAAGAAGCCTCAGCAATTGCTAAACCCGTAATCAAACTTAGTAAGGTTGAAGTAAAACTGAGCGACCCGCCGCCGCCACTGCTATACCTGGCTGACATGTATCTGGTGATACCTCGTCTTAGTATCAATGTACCTATTAGCAACAGTACTTTGGCTAACGATGCCAAGCTGGCAATTCCGCGCAGTTCCAGCCAAGCACTGTGGCGCAAGGATGGCCCCAAGCCTGGCGAGACAGGTAGCGTGGTAATTGCTGGGCCCTACGGCGATCTGAGCGGAGACGGACCACTTAGCCTCAATAACAATCTAGTCGTTGGTGATAGCATCGAGGTCATATACAAAAATGGTAACCGCGTAGTTTATAAGGTTTATCAGACAACAACCTACAAGCTAGCTGAAGTACCTCTGAAAGACATTTTTGATAAGTCTGACGGCAAATATCTCAACCTGATTACAGACGCTGGCTCCAGAGATAATGCATCGGGCGAATTTGATCAGCGCCTGGTGGTCTATGCCAAGCAGGATTAGATGTTTAGTGAAATTAAGTTACAATATAAGCACTATAAAATAATAATAAGCAATAAAATGAGTGAATAGTCTCTGTATAATTCAAAAAAGGAGCATCATTTGAGCCACAAGACCAAAGGTAAATCAAAGAAGAGCTCAGGCAAATCTAAGTCTGAAGAACCAATCAATCCGCCAGACAATAAAAAAACCATCAACCTGCTGGCGGTGATATCGCTAATACTAGCAGTGCCACTAGCGCCGCTCGCGATTGTACTAGCCCTAATTGCCAATCGGCAAATCAAAAACACCGGCCAGCGCGGGCAGGCATTGGTTTTTGCGACAATCACACTATCGACGGTCATCATAATTGGATTGGCCGGATTTGCTAGCTTTACGGTGCTAGGTGCTAAGAATAAAAAAACTCCGCTGCCGGCTAATACAGTTAAAAATGAGTCAGCCAGCAAGGAATACACCGCAGAAGAAAAAAAGGCCGCAGATAAAGCCAACAGCTTCCTCGCTGCTTTATCGAAAAACGACTACACCGCGGCCTACGAAGTTTTTTCGCCCGAGCTGAAGGCCAGCTATAAGGATGGTGCCATAGGCTTTCAGAGTGAAACCGAAAAAACCTACGCCAAGATCCTTAATAAGTGGAGTATCACAGAAGTTGCCAGTAGCTCGAGCGAGGATAGGATTAATGTCAAGGGCACTACTACATTCGATGGCACCGCCACTATTACTACTACAGGAGAATTTGAAATCGGTTTTTATAATAACAACGGCGATATTCAGATGTACACGTGGCGAATATCGTCTGGCCAATAAACACTCGATACCGAACGCTAGCGGCCAAGAATACCCTAGCCATATTTGCTATCGGCATTTCCTAGGCATCATAATTGGACAGCCGGGCCCCTAAAAGCATAAAATACAATCAAATGTTCAATAAAAACATCAACCTCAAAATTACAGCCAGCCAGAAGATACTGGTAGTTAGCGATATCCATCTGCAATTGCCGCTAACTAGCGAGCTTAGTATTATTGAGCAATCTTTGGTGGGGCGTATTAATGAGCTCGCTACCCACAAGCAAGCTATTTTGGTACTAAACGGCGATGTACTAGAACTCTGGGCACAATCCAACCAGAGTGTTGAAGAAATCATAGATGCCTATAGCGAGCTTAAGCTGGCAATTTTGAGCTTCAACAAGAAGCCTGGCCACCGCATAATATATACAGTCGGTAACCACGACGATAGCTTGGCCGTTAGTGCTAGCGATAGGGCAGTAGTTGCCAACCATTGGCAGGCTGAGGTATGTAATACCTTAAACCTAACGATTGGCCGCAGAACCATTAGAATCGAGCATGGCCATGAGAACGACCCATATAACAAAACCTCCTCGACAGGATATTCGCACGGTAAAAAACTAGTTCAAACCACCTTGCCAATTCTCTTGAAGCGGATACCAACTCTCATAGGGGGTATCGGAGACGTGGTCGATAGGTCGCTGCTGCCGAGCTTTGTACTGAGCAACCTACTCTACAAGCTGGTTGTGCCTTTTTCGATACCAATCGTGTTGCTTTGGGCCGGCTATCAAACTGCCGCACGGTCCGATACTCGCTACGCAGCAGCCGCAGCGCTGGTACTACTGCTAAGCTGGGCAGCTTTTATGTTGCTAGATATTTTTCTGAGGCTGGTGGCCAGGCAAACGCTCGGAGGTGGAAAAAAGTACATGAAGAGCCTAGATAGCTACCAAAAAGAGACCAAATTTAACGCCTTGGTGCTGGGGCATACCCATGACGGCAGAGTCGAGAAGCGCAGGGGCTACAGCTACGCCAACAGCGGCTGTAATGACATTATCGCACTACCTCGGACTGGCTGGTTGGGCATACCAAGATTCATTCGCTACATACAGATGAGTGAGATAACTATTGATTATTCAAAAAAAGAACCGATTAAATACCACCAACAGATTATTACTTTGGTAAAATAGAACTATGCGTAACTATCTTAAATCGGGCAAATTTGTACTCTGGATCGGCCTTGTGGTAATTATTGTTATGTTTACTATGTTGGCTTCCGAATCTGGCAGAAACTACAATCTGCGCAGTAAATCTGACGAACTGGAGGCGCAGATAGCTCGACTGGAGGGGCAGATAGAAGACCTCGGCTACAAGATTACTTATTACAAAACCGATGCTTATAAAGAGCGCTTGGCGCGCGAAAAGCTCAATGTCGCCGCTACTGGCGAATCGGTGATTATAATCAAAGACGACCAGGCCAAGCAAACCGATGTGGCCCAGCAAACTACACTGGTGCTCAAGACCGACGCCCAATTGCTAGCAGAGAAGTCCAATTTTGATCAGTGGCGAGACTTTTTGTTTGATAATTAATTTTTATTAAAAAAGCCCCAATTAAGGGCTTTTTTAATGGTGGCTGGAGGAGGATTTGAACCTCCGACCTCAGGCTTATGAGTCCCGCGCTCTAACCAACTGAGCTACCCAGCCACTTCGTCGAACTATTGCTTAAGTTTACGTAAAATTAGTATAAACTAATTTACTCCAACTATCGCAACAGTTCTCCTCTCGATGTAACAAACAGACTTTGGGGTCTTGGTTTGTTCCATCGTGGAAGAGAAAAATCTTCAATCTACGCATAATTTTAACAAATTCTGCTCCGGTTGCCGTAGATTGTCTTCCTCTCGATGTAACAAACAGCCTCACGGCTTGGTTTGTTCCATCGTAGAAAAGGCAAAACTTCAAGGGCTTGTACTATCGCAACAGTTCTCCTCTCGATGTAACAAACAGACTTGGGGTCTTGGTTTGTTCCATCGTAGAAGAAAAAAACAGGGTCTTGGTTTTATGAATTGTCAAAGAAGACACTAGGGATATAATTGATACTACTTACGGCCTACGCATAATTTTCACAAATTCGGCTTCGGTTTCCGTAACCACATTATAAATGTATTTACCATAAACTGCACTAAATTAGCTAAAAACCCAGCTACATCAATATTGCTTTATTATGCAATACGATTCGATTTCTAGAAAAAAAGGCCTGCTTTTTTAGGGCAGCCCTTAACAATAATTGCTTTGGTAGCGGGGGCAGGATTCGAACCTGCGACCTCCAGGTTATGAGCCTGACGAGCTACCGGACTGCTCTACCCCGCGTTAAACAAATATTATTCTAACCTCAATCTGATAAATAGTCAATATACACTTCATCATATCGCAAAATTCATCTACAATGGTAAGTATGCTAAACGAATTGCACAAACATCTCTCAAGCACCAAGCTGCTGCCACCTGGAAGCAAAATCCTGGTTGCAGTGTCTGGCGGCGTTGATTCGGTGGCACTACTGAGCTTACTAAGCGCTTTGGCCAATCAATACCGCTGGAAACTGTCGGTAGCTCACTATAACCACGGGATGCGCCCAGATGCCAGCCACGACGCTATGCTGGTAGGAGCACTAGCTGACCAGTATGGATACCCGTTTTATCTTGGTAAGTACGAATACAGCGACTTTTCTGAGGCAGCCTTGCGTAAAGCGAGATACGATTTTCTGGAACTCATCAGGCGCGATACCGGTTACGATTATGTTGTGACGGCGCATCACAATAACGATTTCCTGGAAACGGCAATATTTAATACCATTAGGGGGGCAGACCGGGAGGGAATGGTTGCCCTAAAACCGCGCCGTGGCAATATCATTAGACCGCTGTTGCCGTTTTCCAAGCCAGAGCTGATTGTATATGCTAATCTGCTTAAACTAGCCTACAGCGAGGATCGCTCCAATAGCGATGTTGGCTACAGCCGAAACTTTGTCCGCAATGTCTTATTGCCACATGCTAGTATCAAATACAAAAATTTTCATCACAATATGAACCGTCGACTCGCCAATCTGATTGAGATTAACGTCAAGATCAATACTGGACTCTCGCGACTGGCTGATCGGCTGGTAGATTATGAAGATAAAAACTCAATCCAGTTCGATGGCCAGCAATTCGCGAGTCTCCCAGCTGTAGTACAGAAGAGTCTGATGGTATTTCTAATCAAGAGACTCCAGCCTAGCCATAGCTTGACTAAAATCAATATCGCCAAAGCAGTTAGGTTTGTCGAAACATCTTCATCCGGATCCCAAATGCCACTGCCAGGTGGCTTGCATCTGGTCAACACCTATGATAAGTTTGTAATCACTTCAGAGGCGCAAAATTACTCTGAAAACCCTAACGATACGCTTCATGTTTTGAGTGCCAAAAAACCATTCAAAAATGAGTTGTTCAAAGTAGCCATCAACACCGACTCCAAAGCCGGCATAAAAATACCCAATCAAAAACTCTATGTCAGGTACAGACAGTCTGGCGATAGAGTCGGCCCGGTCGGCATGAAGGGCACTAAGAAGCTGCAAGACATTTTTGTCGATGCAAAAATACCTCGGCACATCAGAGGCCATTGGCCAGTCGTGGTCACGGCCAGCAACGAGATTGTATGGGTTCCCAATTTGGTCAAAAATCGAAAATTTTTTGAAAACAAGGCTGATAATTATCAATACTTAACATGTGAGGTGATATAGTGAATATGAAAAAGATTCCAAAAAATGCATGGTACCTAATAATTTCGATGGTAGTGCTTATATCGCTGGTAGCTCTAATGGGCAAGGGTTCGACACTGGGCAAGACTCCAGCAGAAGTTCCTTTTAGCTCGGTCCTGGACGAAGTCAAGCAAGACAAAGTAGATTCGCTAGAGGTTACTGGCGACCAGATTATTGTTAATCTCAAAGACGGTACCAAGCAAAAATCCTACAAAGAGTCGTTCAAGAGTCTCAGCGATTTTGGTATTGACTACAATAAGGTTAAGGTTGAGGCCAAAAACCCCGACGACGGAGCTGGCCGTTGGTTTGATATTGCGCTAGCAATATTGCCAATAATTTTTATTGTTGGGTTTTTCTATATCATCATGCGTCAGGCTCAAGGCAGCAACAACCAAGCTATGAGCTTTGGCAAATCCAAAGCCAGAGTCTTTGGAATGGAAAAAAATAAGATTAAGTTCAAGGATGTAGCTGGTGCCCAAGAGGCTAAGGTTGAGCTCCAAGAGATTGTTGAGTTTCTGAAGTACCCGAGTAAATTCGAAGCCCTTGGTGCAAAAATACCAAAAGGAGTTTTGCTCTTTGGTAGTCCCGGAACCGGCAAAACCTTGCTCGCCCGTGCTGTTGCTGGCGAAGCCGACGTACCTTTCTTTAGTATTTCAGGCTCAGAATTTGTGGAGATGTTTGTGGGTGTTGGTGCTAGCCGAGTGCGCGACCTTTTTGCCAGAGCCAAGAAAAACTCCCCATGCATCATATTTATTGATGAGGTCGATGCCGTTGGCCGTCAGCGCGGAGCCGGACTAGGTGGTGGTCACGACGAACGCGAGCAGACCCTAAACCAAATCTTGGTCGAGATGGATGGCTTTGAGCAGGGCACGAATGTAATTGTAATCGCTGCTACTAACCGCCCAGATGTTCTGGACCCAGCTTTGCTCCGACCGGGTAGGTTTGATAGACGCGTAACACTCGATTTGCCAGACATGAAGGCCCGCGAAGAAATACTCGAAGTTCATTCAGTCAAAAAACCACTTGATAACAGCGTCGATTTTAAGGAAGTTGCCCGTAAAACACCGGGCGTATCAGGTGCCGATTTGGCCAACATCGCCAACGAGGCCGCCATTTTTGCAGCCCGCTCTAATCGTAAAAAAATTACCCAATCTGACTTTCATGAAGCTGTCGAAAAGATTGCCTTGGGGCCAGAGCGCAAGAGCCACATCCTCAGCGATAAAGAGAAAAAAATCACCGCTTTTCACGAGGCCGGCCATGCACTACTTGGGCACATGCTTCCAAATTGTCACCCGGTGCACAAGGTTTCGATTGTTAGCCGAGGAATGGCCGGAGGCGTTACCTGGAGCCTGCCGCTTGAAGATAAGCACCTTCACTCATTGGCTGATTTTAAAGACGATATCGCAATGTCGCTGGGGGGTCGATCAGCTGAAAAACTAATTTTTGGGGAAGAAAATATTACCACCGGTGCCGAGAGCGATCTTAAGCACGCCAACGGTCTTGCCAGACGAATGGTTACGGAGTACGGTATGAGCAAGGCGCTTAAGAATCGTTTCTTTGGCGAAGAGCAAGGCTCAGTATTTTTGGGGCGCTCAATAGCGCAAGACAAGCACTATTCTGAGGAGATGGCATCCAAGATTGATGAAGAAGTTGAGAAGATCATCAATGAGGCTACCAAAAAAGCCGAAGATACCTTGGCAAAAAATAAGTCAAAGCTAAATTTGATTGCCGAAACCTTACTTCAAAAAGAGACTATCGAGGGTAAGGACTTCGAAAAGCTAATGGAAGCAGCTTTTAAACAATCTAAAAAGTAACCCAAGTAGTATAATAAACTTTTTTATGAAGGATTTCTTAAACAAAATCAACAAAACGCGGACCATGGGTATGGCCGCGTTCTTGATTTCTTTTTCGTACTTTCTAAGTAGAGTATTAGGACTATTCCGAGACAGGCTACTAGCCAGTAATTTTGGAGTTAGCCCACAAACCGATGCCTATACAGCAGCATTTAGAATTCCTGATTTGCTTTTTACGCTGCTCGTATCGGGCGCCTTTGCAGTTTCATTTATACCAGTTTTTATTGGTTACCTAGAAAAGAAGCAGCAAAAAGAAGCTTGGGAGGTTGCTAATTCGATACTCAATATACTGCTCTTGGCGGTTGGCGTCGCTTGCATCCTGGCATTCATATTTGCCAGCCCACTAGTCAGCCTACTAACACCCGGCTTCGATACATACCGCCACGATCTGACTGTGAATATCACTAGAATTATGCTCGTGACTCCGATATTTTTTGTGATATCTAGTACCTTTGGTGCCATCCAACAGTCGTTTAATAGATTTCTAATATATGCCTTTTCAAGCATTTTTTATAATGTCGGTATTATAATTGGTATTTTGTACTTCAGCCGACTATTTGATAATAACCCAATCTACGGCGTGGCTGTCGGTGTGGCATTTGGTACGGCGCTGCAAGCTGCGTTGCAGTTTGTCGGTGTCTTTGGGGTCGGTTATAGGTACAAGTTTACGATGCAGTTCAGAAACAAGGGCGTCATAAAAATTATTAAACTAATGATACCGCGCTCGCTCGATTTGGCTATCGACCAAGTCAATTGGATCATCCAAACAGCCATCGCCTCCAACCTCGCGGCGGGAAGTATGTCATCGTATTATTATGCCAACAACCTAAAAAACGTGCCGGTAGTACTGTTCGGTGCCGCCATGAGTACGGCGTTTTTTCCAAACCTAGTTCGTGCTGCTGGGAGCAAGGATAAATCTAAGTTTCCGGCGGCAATCGTTAGAGATATGAGCCTGCTGATGTTCTTGGTTATTCCGTCGGCTATTATTGCTATCGTGATGCGTGGTTATATAGTGCGAATCTTATTTGGCTTCAGCGACCAAGCCACAGCAGACACGCTCGGATGGCTCGCAGGCTCAATTATTGCTCAGAGCTTGTTTTTTATGGTTGCGAGGTTTTTTTATGCCCTCGAAGACACCAAGACGCCGCTTTTTGTTAGTCTTGGAACAATAGCTTTTAATATCGCCATCAGTATTCCGCTCTCAAAAATGTATGGTGTGTCAGGTCTTGGACTGGCACTATCTATATCAGGATCTGTCGAACTAATAATTTTGTTGGTGCTACTCAGATTCAAAATGGGCGATTATGGCCTCAAGTCAATCATTAAATCTGCCACCAGAATTACACTTGCATCGTTGGCGATGGGCGGTGTGATGTATCTTATGGTTCGATTCTGGTTCCCGCTTTATAAAGACGAAGTCGGGTTTTTACAGCTGGCTCCAGATTTTATGCTAATTAGTGTGGTTGGGCTTACAGTTTATCTGGTGACCGCCAAAGTCTTGAGAGTTCATGAGGTTTCGACCGTATCAAGAATCGTTAGGCGCAACTTAAGGAAAATTTTTAGACGTGGATAAAATCAGAAACTTTTGTATTATTGCCCATATAGACCACGGCAAAAGCACTTTGGCCGATCGGCTACTGGAAATTACCGGCACAGTCGATAAGCGCGACATGAAGGCCCAAATGCTCGATACAATGGAGCTCGAGCGTGAAAAGGGAATCACCATTAAGCTACAGCCAGCTCGTATGCAGTGGAAAGGTCACGAGCTAAACCTCATCGATACACCGGGGCATGTCGATTTTAGCTACGAAGTTAGCCGATCGTTAGAGGCGGTAGAAGGTGCAATACTTGTCGTCGATGCTAGCCAAGGCATTCAGGCTCAGACGCTGGCCAATGTTTATATGGCTATCGAGGCCGGGCTCGAAATTATACCTGTCATGAACAAAATAGACCTCCCAGCCGCCGAGCCTGAGCGTGTTGCTCAGGAAATTGGCAAGCTACTGGGTATAGACCCAGCGACAGTCGGAAGTATTTCGGCCAAGACAGGCCAAGGGGTAGCAGAGCTGCTAGATAGGGTTATAGCCGATGTTCGCCCACCAGACAAAGATGACGGCCCAACCCGAGCTTTGATATTCGATTCGGTTTACGATGGCTACCGTGGTGTTATTTTGTATGTACGAGTAGTTAGTGGAGTAATATCGACCAATTCCGAAATCACCCTGATGCAATCTAAGAGCGACTCGCTGGCCCTAGAGGTCGGGCACCTGGCACCAGCCAGAGTCGAAGACCCTAGCCTCGGACCGGGTCAAATCGGCTTTATCACAACCAACATCAAATCGGTTCAGTTTGCTCGGGTTGGCGATACAGTAACCCTAACTGCCGATAGCGCCAGCCAGCCGCTACCGGGCTACAAGAAGGTCCAGCCGCTGATATTTGCCAGCCTCTACCCGACCAGCCAAGAGGAATACCCCAAGCTCACCGACTCGCTCGATAAGCTCTCGCTCAATGACGCCTCATTATCGTATACCAGCGAAAACTCCATAGCTCTTGGGTTTGGGGTCAGGATTGGGTTCTTGGGGTTACTGCACCTAGAAATCATTAAGGAGCGACTGGAGCGAGAATTTGATCTAGACCTTATTGTGACTAGCCCTAGCGTGAGCTATCAGGTGAGCCTCACGAATGGCAAGGTCGAGATGGTCGAGCAAGCCAGCGCCCTGCCAGACGAATCACAAATAGCTACCATCGCCGAGCCTTGGGTAAAAGGCGAAATCGTCACGCCGTCTGAGTACATCGGCCCGGTGCTGGGGCTAATAGTTGAGGCTCGCGGCCGCCAAACCAAGCTCGAGTACTTCGACCAAACCCGCGCAGTGCTTGGCTTTGAGGCCCCTTTGGCTGAGATTATTACAGATTTTTACGATGCCCTCAAAAGTCAAACCTCCGGCTTTGCTTCACTAGCTTACGACTGGGACAGATACGAAGTCGGTGATTTGGTGAAGGTCGATATACTGCTAGCTGGCGAAAAAGTAGATTCGCTGGGTGCAATCATCGCCCGCTCCAAAGCCGATAATTATGGTCGAGATTTGTGCGAACGGCTCAAGCAACTGATACCTCGTCAAAACTTTGAGGTCGCCGTGCAAGCGGCGATTGGGGCTAAGTTTATTGCCCGCGAAACAATTTCGGCGGTCCGCAAAGATGTTACGGCCAAGCTCTATGGTGGGGACATTACCCGCAAAAAGAAGCTGCTCCAAAAACAAAAGAAGGGCAAGGCCCGCATGAAGCAGATTGGCAAGGTCTCGATACCGTCGAGTGTTTTTATGGATCTAATCAAAAAAGGCTAGTTTGTTGCAACTTCTTTATAGGGGCATTATACTTATAGTTATTAAATAAGAATAACTATGGAAAATAATAATCAAGACGAAGTTAATCACGAACACGACCAAGCTGCTGCTCAAACTAAAAAACCAGGCAAAGGCCCAATAACTGCATTAGTTATTGTAATCATTCTTGCCATCATTGCCGTCGGTGGTACTTGGTACTATATGAATAACAAGACCAAGAATGACAAAAAAGCCCAGGATGAGCAGATTCAGAAACTTCAAAAGCAAGTTGATGAGCTGAAGAAGCAAGGGGTAACCAAGACTGACAAACCCACCACCACCACCACGACAAAAACTGTCGATGAGGTTGTAGCCCAAATAGTCAAAGATGTCCCAGCCAAGAATTATGCCGGATTATCAGATTATATGGCCGACACCGTCAAGGTAGTTATAGCCGCTTCTGAATACCAGCCCAGCGTAACTAAAGCCCAGGCGATTGTCGACATGAAATATCTTAATGGTGGTGTCAGCCCATGGGATTTCGACCCAACGGCCGCCGAGCTCAATAGCTATAAGACAGGAGACTATAAAACCTATCTTAACTCAGCAGGTATCTTTGGCGTTGCTAGCAATGGGTATTTTGTAGCATTTACGCTCAATGGTAGCAATCAGATCAGCCAGATATTTATGGCAGTTGATGCCGAGTTAATAAACTAAAGCCCATTAAGGTAATCTTATTAGCACTCTTGACAAGGGAGTGCTAATTTTTGTACAATAGTAGGTATGTTGGCACTCTAGGGTGTTGACTGCCAATAAAGCTTGTATTACTATATTAATAACGATGAATACCATAACTAAGCGACAAAGCAGTATTTTGGCCGAAATAGTCCGGCTTTATGCTGATAGTGCCGAACCAGTTAGCTCCCGAGAGCTCGCCAACCATTTTGGTCTGAGCTCAGCTACCATCAGGGCCGAGATGTCGGCTCTAGAAGACGCCGGGTTAATATATCAGCCACACATTTCAGCTGGTCGAATACCAACCGACGCTGGCTACCGCCAATTCGTAAATGAAATCTCTAGCCAATCTTCGCTATCTGGGCGCAGCATCCAGACTATCTCTAAGAGGGTCGATAGCCTTAAGGATCGCACCGACGGTGCCATCAAGATGGCCGCCGAAACCCTCAGCGATATGACGGGTAATATGGCCTTTGCAACCTTAAGCGACTCGGTTTATTTTCATGGTATGAGCCAGCTTTTTAGCCAGCCGGAGTTTATGAACATCTCACAAGTCGGTGAAGCAGCTCGGTTTTTAGACTCGATGCAAGGCTGGCTAGCTAGCGCCAATATCGACAAGATGCAAGTATATATCGGCCAAGAAAACCCTATCGCTAAGGCCAGCGGCCTAACTATGATCATCAACCGCTTCTCGAGCCCGTACTCTGACCAAAGCTATATCGGTATCGTCGGGCCAACCCGCCAGAGCTATGAGAAGGTCTTAAACCTAGTCGATGGCACCAGTAAGGCCTTGCAAGAAGTGTTTAGCGAATAAAATAGTAACTCAAAAAAAAGGATTAAGAACCATGAAGCAAAACCCCAACCCAGCCAAACCAAATAAGAGTAGCCTCAAGCCCAACGGCCCTAAAAAGCCGCAGCCTAGCCAGGCCGACCATGCCCAGCAAAGAATTGCCGAATTGACCAATTCGTTGCAGTTGCTTCAAGCTGAGTTTGAAAACTTCAAGAAGCGTCAAAACGAAGAGCAAATGGCAACGATGCTTCGTGCCAAAGAAATGGTTTTGAGTGAAATATTGCCAGCACTAGATAATTTTGATTTGGCTTCCACCCACCTGCCCAGTGAGCTCGAAGGCAATTCGTGGGCTCAAGGTATGGTTTATGTTGGTCAGCAACTAACCCAAAAGCTAGATGAGTTGGGCATTAAAAAGCTCAACCCGATTAACCAAGCATTTGACCATCATATTCATGAAGCAATCGAGCATGTCCAATCTGATAAGCCGGAGGGAATCATTACCGAAGTGATTACGCCGGGCTATCAGATAGGAGATAGAGTCGTCCGCCCGGCTCGCGTTAAAGTAAGTGGTGGAACCAACCCAGCAACCCAATAAATTAAATACTTAAAAAAGAAGGAGAATCATAAAATGGGAAAAATAATCGGAATCGACTTAGGAACAACCAACTCAGCAATGGCCGTAATGGAGGGCGGAGAAGCAACAATAATTGCTAACGCCGAAGGCGGACGCACCACGCCAAGTATTGTAGCTGTCAATAAAAACGGCGAGCGTTTGGTGGGCCAAACTGCCAAGCGCCAGGCTGTTGTTAACCCCGACAACACCATTTTTAGTGTCAAAAGACTTATTGGCCGTACTATCGACGACGAAGAGGTGAAGCGCGATATCGATCTAATGCCGTATCAGATACTCAAAGCCGACGGCCACGTCAAAGTTAAGATTGGCGATAAGGACTATACTCCAGAAGAAGTGTCTGCAATGATATTATCTAAGCTCAAGGCCGACGCCGAGAAGTTTCTTGGTCAGCCCGTAACGGAAGCAGTTATTACTGTTCCGGCTTACTTTAACGACGCTCAACGCCAAGCCACCAAAGATGCTGGCAAAATTGCCGGGCTTGAGGTGAAGCGCATCATAAATGAGCCGACTGCCGCAGCCTTAGCTTACGGACTAGACAAGAAAAAAGAAGAAAAGGTTGTAGTTTATGACCTCGGTGGTGGTACATTTGATGTCTCGGTACTCGAATTGGGCGATGGCGTTTTTGAGGTCAAAAGCACCAATGGCGATACCCACCTTGGTGGTGATGATTTCGATTTGCTACTCATAAACCACCTGATCGCTGAGTTTAAAAAGGACCAAGGTATCGACCTGAAGGCCGATAAAGCCGCTATGCAAAGACTCAAAGAGGCTGCCGAAAAGGCCAAAATTGAGCTCTCCTCGACCAACCAAACTAGCGTCAATATACCCTTCATTACAGCCGACGCAGAAGGCCCAAAACACCTAGATATGACCCTTAGCCGAGCCGACTTTGAGAAGCTCGTAATGGAACTAGTTGAAAAAACGCTCAAGCCCTGTGAGGCAGCTCTTAAAGATGCTGGAATCAAAAAAGAAGATGTCAACGAAATAATTTTAGTCGGTGGAATGACTCGTATGCCCCTCGTGCAAAAGAAGGTCGAAGAGTTTTTTGGTAAAAAGCCACTGCAGGGCGTCAACCCAGACGAAGTTGTTGCAACCGGAGCAGCCATTCAGGGTGGAGTGTTGGGTGGTGATGTTAAGGATGTCTTGCTATTAGATGTCACACCACTTAGCCTTGGTATCGAAACACTAGGCGGAGTTAGCACCAAGCTTATTGAGCGCAATACCACCGTGCCTACCAGCAAGAGCCAGGTATTTAGCACTGCTGCAGACAACCAGACTAGTGTCGAGATCAATGTTTTGCAGGGAGACCGCGAAATGGCCAACGACAACAAATCGCTTGGAAGATTTGTTTTGGACGGCATCCCGCCATCACCTCGCGGAGTTCCGCAAATCGAAGTTAGCTTTAATATCGACGCCAATGGTATTGTAAATGTTAGTGCCAAAGATAAGGCCACCAACAAAGAACAAAAAATTACTATCACTGGCGGTGGAAGCTTATCTGATGATGAAATCAAGAAGATGCAAGAAGATGCCGCGGCCCACGCCGAAGATGATAAGAAAACTAAAGCCATGGTTGAGGCTCGTAACCACGCCGATACACTTATCTATACCGCCGAGAAAACTCTTGTT
>SICB01000009.1 GCA_009691555.1 Patescibacteria group bacterium
GTAGTTGTTGCTATAGAGTATTATTTGCCTTTGTTGCATGAGAGTCTGCATACCAATGCCCAATTCGGTGAGCTCGCTAAGGTTTTTTAGTGATAGTCTCTCGGTAAGAACGGTTGCGACACTAGTGAGCACCGTTTTGGGATCTTTGCCGGCCACCTTATCTTGGCCATACTCCACCTCGGTCTGCAATGAATCCGTAATATTCTTTTCATTTATCGTAATGTTATACTCTGGCAGGCTAACTGGTCCAGTTGCCACCAGCAAATACTTTAGGATCTCGGGGGTGATGGCTAGGACAATATCGACCGGCTTGCCAGACTCGAGCTCAAAAATAGATTTTGCTCTTTTAAGATTTGTATTGGCGTCGAGATTTTGACCACTATTTCTAAGATTCAAAAAGCTCTCATCTCCGTAGGGGCCGGAGAATTTGTCGACGAAGCCGATAGTTTCGTACTGATGGTCGTAATAATAGACCGACCTGACTGGCTCACTTTTGATTTTGCCATTATCGATAGATAAATAGCCAACGGTACCTATAAACCCCCCTCCCGTTCTAGCCTCGGCATTATTCATAAACAGCAGTAGAATGTTTTTTTTACCATTTATTCCCAGGAGATTTTCGCTTAGTAGTTTATAATCACCTATTTTCGTAGTTTTAATTACAACTTTATCTATCAGTCCCCCCAGGTTGGCGATGACAATAAATAGCCCAAAGATGGCTGTTGCGATGGCCAGACTCTTAACGAGGCTACTTTTTTTTGCTGATTTTCCCAACTACATACCCTCCGAGCTCGTTCAAAAATCTGTCTTCTGAAAACAGCTTGGCTCTTTTTATTATTTCTTTTTCATCGAAGCTGGTTTTTTCGAACTTTTGGATTGCTTCGACCAAGCTTGCGACCGTCTGTTGGCTATGATAAATGCCAGTCACGCCATCTATCACCGCCTCAGTGGCTCCACCCTTTCCATAGCAAATCACTGGCTTGCCGGCCGCCATTGCCTCAACAGGAGTAATGCCAAAGTCCTCTAGCCCAGGAAAGATAAATGCTTTGCAGTTGGCATAGAGGTCTCTAACCTCTTGGTCGCTGGGCGACTTAATAAACTTAACGGTTGGGCCGGCTATTTTGCGCAGGGCTGGTTCTTCTGGGCCTTTCCCGGCTACAACCAGCTCCAAGCCTAGTTTCGTGCAAGCCCGCACAGCCAGATCGACCCTCTTGTAGCTTATCAGCCGGCCCAAGACAAGATAGTAATTGTCCTTGCCAGATGATTGGCCAATAAACTGATCCGTATCGACGGGTGGGTAAATGACCGGGCTTGGTCGCTTGTAGTACTTTTTAGTCCTCTCGGAGACCTCTGAAGATATAGATACAATCTCATCGGGCCTCTGGGCGGCGGCGAAATCCCACTGCCTCAGGCCCTTGATGGATTTCTTGAGTATCAGGCGCGCCAACGGATTAAGTGGGCCAAAGCCTGGCTCGGCGATATAGTCTCGGTAGCCACTCCAGTAGTACCTGGTGGGAGTAAATAGATATGCTATGTGTAGGGTCTCGCTTGGAGTTATGACGCCCTTAGACTCTGCGCTACAGGTCGAGATGACCAAGTCATAACCCGAAAAATCAAGGCTCTCGAAAGCCAGTGGCCTGAGCATTGAATACAGCTGGTGTTTTTTTAGAGCCAGCGGCCAGTGCTGTAAAAACGTGGTATGGATTTTTCTACCCTCAAAAATCCTTAGCTTGCTGGGGTCATAGACGCTGGTGTATATCTCAGCTTGAGGGAACAATTTGAGCAGGCTCTGGACCACTCTCTCGCCGCCGCCGAGTCCAACCAGCCAATCGTGTACAATGGCTACCCTGAGGCCCGCTAATTGCTTCTTATATTCCATTGCGCTCAAATATAGCCTGCCAGATGGTCTTAATAATAATTTTGATATCCAGCCAGAGCGACCAGTTTTCGATATAAACAATATTAAGCTTAACTCTCTCGGAATACGTCAGCTCGTTGCGGCCCGAAACCTGCCACAAACCCGTAATACCAGGTCTAATAGTAACAATCTTTGCGAGGTTCTTTTGCCCACCGACCAGCTTGAGCTCTGATTCGGGTAGTGGCCGAGGGCCGACCAAGCTCAAATCGCCTTTTAATACGTTATAAAGCTGTGGCAACTCGTCGAGGCTAACCCTGCGCAGGAACCTGCCAAGTTTTCCGACCCTAGGGTCGTCCTTAATCTTGGCGTTAGACCTAAATTCATCGGCTTTGGCGCGAGGTAGGAGCTTCAATACATCTTCAATAGTTCGGTTGCCGAACTTGGCACCAAGGCTGTATTCGGCCTTCATTGTTCTAAATTTATATACATTAATCTTTTTTCCACTGCGCCCATAGCACTCATGCAAATAAATCGCTGGGCCTGGATCATTAAACCTGATAATGAGGTATATGATGAGCTGTAATGGTAGGCTCAAGATGGCAATTATAGTTGTAATTGTTACATCGAATAACCTTTTTAGGACTCTTCCCCAGCCTTCTAGGGGGGTTGGCTTAAGCTCTAGAATGGGTACCGAACCAATCTGGGTGGTAATAATCTTAGAGGTGTAGAGATTAGAGATGCTCGGCACGAATTGGTAGCCAATGTGGTTAGCTTGGCAGAAAGCCAAAACATCAACTATATTATCATCACTAATGGTACTGTCTGCCACCATAATCGTATCAATGTGGTGCGAGTCTTGGATTGTCTGCAGTCTGTCGGTGGTGGCTCTGGCTAAGCTGGGGAGCTCAGCGACTATCTTGTAGCGTCTTTTGAGGCGCTTAAGGGCTGATTTAAGCTCGACCGCCGTATCACCGCCGCCAACGAACAGCACACTATAAACCCCGACCCCAAAACGAGAAAGGGTTTTTTGTAATAAGCTCATTAGTATTCGGCCGAGGCTGACCAAGACGAGTGCGAACATGAAGCCATAAACGGGTATGATTTTTGCCGGGAATATCGGGGTGGAGTTAATAAAGTCAATCACAATTAGTACCATTACCCCAGATGCACAGGCGGCTAGGATTTTGCCAAAGTCTATCCAGTTGCCTCTGTCGGATCGGATTTTATAAAGACCGACGCTGGCAAATATCAGAAGCCAGATTGGCAGAAACACTAGCATAAAATTAAGGTAGCTTTGGCCAGCTATTAGTACCGAAAAAGGCTTGCCACTGCCCTCCCTCACCAGGTAGGCCAAAACAAAGCTGACCACTAGCATCAAGTAGTCAACTGGTATCTGAAGGGCCGCTATCAAAAGCTCGCTTCTTTTTCTCATAGTATTTATTGTACCATCTAATAAAATAACATTCGCTATTTAAAAACGAATGCTATTTATTGCTATTAGTTAGCTATAAGCCGAATTTTGTACCCAGCACCTTTAAATATCAATTCGAGTCAGTTTGCTCACGCAGTTATGGCTCAACCTCACTGTTTTAATGTGGTATTGATACTCAAAGGTGCTGGGCGATGACCATCTATCTTAACGCCTACTAAAGCAGGCACTACCTCCCGCCAATCTAACGCTCCGTGATAGCTCGATGCGCTAAATTGGCGGGATGACGCGATATACCCTATGAAAAGACGAGTAGTCTCTCCGCTTTTGACAGCAGAAGGGCCCATAATCTTGCAGCCGGTAGGGTTTACCTCTTCCGATAGTCACCTATCAGAACTGGGGGCTCTTAACCCACTCTTTTCACCCTTACCCAGCACCTTTGTAAGTACCAATTGAAGCGCTCTCGACCGATCCAGGTCCAAATTAAGAATTATTGCTTCGATATTGATATGCACAAAGGTGCTGGGCGGTATTGTCTCTGTGGCACTTTCCCTAGGATCACTCCTGGTTGCAGTTAACAACTACCGTTACTCTATGCTGTTCGGACTTTCCTCCCAGCACCTTTGTAAGTACCAATTTGAAGCGCTCTCGACTGAACTAAGGCTAATTTCTAAAATTATTGCTTCGATAATGATATACACAAAGGTGCTGGGCGATCATCCACTAACTAATAGCTCACATATTATAATATATTTATGCTTAATTGTCTATTTTTGACTATCAAGTACTTGGTTTACAACGGCGTCTGCCAAGGTGTTATCTTCGCGGTAAACATGCGTAAAAGTTAGCTCCAAACCGGACGAGAGCCTATTGACTTCAGCATTAAGCGGGATCATATTGGCATTTTTTACGCGGTATAGACCATTTAATTGTCGGACTATCAGCTGGCTATCCAAAAAAAAGTCGGCTTTTGTAATGCCCAGCTCGTGAATCTTCTCAAGGGCGGCAATCACGGCGCTGTATTCGGCGTAGTTGTTGGTTTGAACCCCCAAGTACTTGCCTATTTCTTCGATAACCTCGTTGTCTTGATTAAGAATAACTGCACCAAGCGCCGAGGGGCCGGGGTTGCCTCTAGATCCACCATCGCAAAAAACTATCACTGGCTCATTTTTGGTCATTGCATCTCCTTAATTAGCCATATTGCGATGACTGAAAAGCCGAGTACAAACCTGTAGAGTACAAATGCCAGTAGTGAGTGTTTTTTGAGGTAATCTAGCAGCCAGTTGATGACGGCCAGGCCAACCCCAAAAGCCACCACAATACCCAATAATGTCAGCCAAACCGATACATTACCTGATGGCTCGGTAATAATCTGGTTTAGTTTATAAAGCCCAGCACCGAGCGATATCGGCGTCGCCAACAAAAAGCTAAAGCGTGCGGCCGACTCTCGGTTGAGCCCCAACAGCTCTCCAGCAGAGATTGTGATGCCCGAGCGTGATGTTCCCGGGATCAAAGCCAGTACTTGGGCGAAGCCAATTATTAGGGCGTTCTTGGGTCCGATGTGAGCGATGTCCTTGTTGAGCTTGGCGGTTTTGTCGATGGCATACATTACAATTCCGTAAAATATCAGTCCAACACCGATAATTAATGGTGCCAGACCGGATTGATAGAAGTTCTGCTCGATAAATCTATCACCCAAGTACCCGGCTAGGGCGGCTGGTACCGAGGCAATCACAATATATAACAAGAGTTTGTCGCGCTTTTTAATTAAGGCGTAAAAGTCTTTCCGAAAAAACACCACCAGCGCCAAGGCAGTACCGACATGGATTGCGGCATCAAAAGCTAGGCCGGGGCTAGGTAGATTGGCAGCCCATGGCAGTAAAAACAGATGTGCCGAGCTAGAGATTGGTAAAAACTCTGTAATTCCTTGCAAGATTGCCAAAATTACAACAATTAGAATCATTTTATATCTTTACCCCGCCTATTGAGGTGATATGGTCATGAATCTTGGCGGCCTCAAGCTTAAGTTGCTCGGGCGTCGAAGATTTGGCGGTAGTGTGGTCGATGTCGGATATTTTCATCAACGAATAGACATGCATATGAGTATGCGGCACCTCAAATCCGACACTCGCCAACCCAACCTTGGGCGGCTGATAGACCGCCTTGGTGACCTTAGCAAAAAACTGCGCTAGCTTCATGATATAAACAAAGCTTTCTGGGTCGAGGTCCTCCCAATTGGCAACCTCACTAACAGGTATCACCAGCATATGCCCCGGGTTGTGCGGCCTGTTGGACAAAATCACAAAGCAGCGTTCGTCTTGATAGAGTATTTCGCCGGGCAACTCGCCGAGCCGGATTTGGGTAAAGATAGTGTTATTCATAAGCGCTCATCATACATCCTGAAGGTCACCAACATCAAGCGTAAGCTGAGAGCCGGGCTTGAGCTCGCCACTGAGTAGGCGCTTGGCAATCAGGTTTTCGACCAACCGCGATATTACTCGGCGCATCGGCCTAGCCCCAAGTCGCGGATCGTAACCCAAATCGACCAGATGGGCTAATGCTGGCTGGGTCAGTGTAACGGTGACTTTTTTGTCGGCCAGCTCTTGATTGACACTCTGAATTATCAAATTAGCCACCTGCAAAAGCTCCTCTTTGGTTAGCGGCCTAAAGAGTACAACCTCGTCGAATCGGTTGATTAGCTCGGGACGAAAAACATTCTGATCAATCAGGTCATTAACAAACTTGTCTTCAAAATCGGCAAGATCTTTGCCAGCGCTTATTTGCTCTCTGATTGCATTGGCGCCAGCATTTGAGGTACAGATTATAATTGCTTCCTTGAAGCTAACCTTGTGACCAGCTGTATCGGTCAGCATTCCCTCGTCGAGCATCTGGAGCAATAAATTCAGTATATCGGGGTGGGCCTTTTCGATTTCGTCTAATAGAACCACGCTAAATGGGTTCTGGTTGATTTTTTGCAAGAAGCTGCTGCCCTTATCGTCTTTGCTCGCCGAGGCCAGCAGGCGGGCTACATCGGCCTTGGATTGATACTCGCTCATATCGAGTCGGTTGATACTGTTTTCGCTACCAAAATAAACAGCTGCCAGCGACTTAGTAAGCTCGGTCTTACCGACTCCAGTGGGGCCCAAAAACAAGAAACTACCAACAGGGCGGCCGGTATTTCTGACGCCAGCGCGCGAGCGCCTCAGGGCGTCCGAGACCACTTGCACTGCTCGGCTTTGGTTGATCATTCGCTTATGTATCAAATCTTCGAGGTTCATAAGCTGGGTTTTTTCTTCTTCAGAAGCCTGACTGACCTTGGTGTTGGTGATAATCTCGGTCGCTCTGGCTACCGAAGCTTCCGTTATTAAGCCTTCTATGGGGTAGTTCATGCTGTCGCCTAAAAGGTCGATCGCCTTGGCTGGCATTGCCTTGTTGCGCAAGTACCTCTCCGACATGTCGTAGGCGGCCTGAATAGCCTTGAAGGTCACTACCCCGCTGCTTTTTTTCTCGAGAGTAATCGAGATGTCCTGCAGAATACCAATAGTTTGCTCGCGGTCGGAAGGCTCAATGTCGATTCTGGCAAACAAGCTCGCTAGGCTGGGGTTGACGGTATCTAGCTTGTGCCAGTCGTCCAGCGTAAAGCTAGCTATCAGGCTGATGCTAGACGACTGCAGAGCCGGTAGCAAAATCCCAGAAACATCGACCGAGCCGGCACCGCTACCAAAAAACAGCTGGGCTTCATCGAAGTACAAAATGATGTTTCCAGCTCTGGTGGCATTACTGATAATTTCATTAAAAACGGCTTCAAGGCTAACGTTTTGGCCGACGGCAGCCGTAACAACTGCCGAGTCTACCTGGACCACCTGCCGATATCTCAGTGAGTTTGGCACATCCTGGCCGTCGATTAGCTTCTCAGCCAAGGCATACACCAGGGCCGTCTTGCCGACCCCAACCTCTCCGACCATCGCAAGGTTGCTGCGCCCATCTTTACCAAGATTAGTAAGCATTTGCTCTATCACATGACCTCGCTTAACGCTTGAGAAATCCAAGTTGCCATCGGCTATTGCCAGGCTGATGTTCTCGCCGTACTTATCTAGCACGGGAGTAAAACCGGCCGACCAGTCCCTGCCAATGCCACCATAATCCGATCTGTTTCGCGGTGCCAAAACCCTCTGCAACAACGACTCCTCCCACATCAGACCACCAATGATATCCTGAGAGCTCATGCTGTGTGTGCTGAGCCATTCGTCCATCTGAGGGTTTTCGAGTATCATAGCCACTACCAATACGCCCGCCGATATTTCCTTGATTGGTGTCTGCCCAGCTATCAAGAAAGCTCTGTTCCAGAGAGCCGGCGATGCAATCGGGTTGTCCGAGAGCGTCGAGGAGAGTTGGTTTGGTGCAATTTGATAACGACGAAATATAAACAGTGCCTGCCAGCTATCGAGGATTGCTGCTAAGACCTGCTGTGGGCTCTGCTTATTATCAACAACAAAGACGATGTCATTAGATACTACGCTATCTAGTGCTATCTCGGCGATATCTCGATTGTAGGTCGTTGGATTATCAGACAAATCCCACTTCAACCACAGCGAGAACATCAGCGCCGCTAAGCCAAGGCCCACAAATAAGCTGACTGGCTTGATTTGGACAAGCAAGTATACTGCTAGCCCGACAATTATTAGAGCCCAGGAAATAATCATTATTCCTTTCGCAAAGCCTGGGCGGAAATAGCTCGAAAACCGAGCTTTCTTGACGCGCAGTGAGTTGGTATAGGTAATCGGCTTCATAGGAACATCCCCACAACAGATAATAAAACCAAAATTGGCGCTAGCGGCCAAGCAATTATAAACAACACTCCCAGTACTGATACAATTAAGATAGCTACCAGTGCTGTAAGGATTGTAATTAGCCGAATTGTGAAGCCCACGAATCTCGAAACCATATTATCGACCAAGGCTCGTCCTTTGCCCTGAAGAGATTTGTCGGCTTCGGTAGTAATCCGGCGCCAAGGGTCGAACATTGTCCTGGACAAAGACACCACCGAAAACCTTCGCCAGATAGAAGTTATGTAGTGGCCGATCTTTATAAAAAGCTCCGAAAAACCTCGCCCATACCACCAGGTAAAAAAGTCAAATAATAACATAAGCTTAATTGTAGCAAAACTTGGGCTATACTTCCATATTAGATAGTATGCTAAAGTGTAAAATTGCATTACGATATTGCTTCTCTTGAACGATTTTTAGAAACCGAGCCTCTGGGGCTGCTAAAGTAAATCGAGAGCAGAAACGAGAAGCTGCAATTGAGATTGTTTCTTCCACGATGGAACAAACCAAGACCTTAAAAGTCTGTTTGTTACATCGAGAGGAAGACAATCTACGGCAATCGGAGCAGAATTTGTTAAAATTATGCGTAGATTAGAGCAGTTGTCCGGGGAAGTTGTAAGTTTTTTTCTTTCTTTAAAACGATTTGTGAAACCCTTTTCGTAAATCGAGAGCAGAAACGAGACGCAAGCTGGCAGTTTTGATGCAATCGAAACGAGAAGTTGCAATTAAGATTGTTTCTTCCACGATGGAACAAACCAAGACCTTAAAAGTCTGTTTGTTACATCGAGAGGAAGACAATCTACGGCAATCGGAGCAGAATTTGTTAAAATTATGCGCAGATTAGAGTAATTGTCTGACGACGGGGTGTGGCGCAGTTGGTAGCGCGTACGGCTGGGGGCCGTGAGGTCGCAGGTTCAAGTCCTGTCACCCCGACCATCCTTCGTCGCTCCACTTCTGGTGGAGCTATGAAGGATTTTTATCGGGTGAACTACCCTCCATAGCTTTATGCGAAGGATGGGCACCCCGACCAAAAACTTTTTTACAAAATACGACCTCAGCAATGGTCGTATTTTTTTATTCCAACAGGTGTAAATAAAGATAATTAAATAAAGTTTTGATAAAGGTATTTACATAACAGTTATGCTATGACACAATCTTTATGTAGTTTATGTAATTTATGTGTGCCAAATACTCTTATGGTGAGCTCAAACTCCAACAAAACAGCCGAAATACTAAGGTTAATTCAGACCAAAAAAGTCGCCACACTGGGCGACTTGAGTTCTAATAAGCACTTGGTAGGGCTGTTTTCTGCTTCTACCAAAGCAACTCCCCGCCGACGGATCATAGATACTGCTGGTCTTTTGGCCAAGCAGGGCTATGTCAGCGTCGGACTGCTTGATAACGAAAAGGTCTTTAAGATTACCGAAAAGGGCAAGGAGCGGCTTAGGGCGCACCAAGTTAGCCAAGAAGGGCTTAGTATTACAGAGCGCTGGGATGGTCGCTGGTATCTGATAACCTTCGATATCCCGGAGGGCAAGAAGGTCGTCAGGAACCAGCTGATACTAACCCTCAAGCGTCATGGCTTTATTAATTACACCAAGGGGCTATGGCTAATCCCCTACAACCCCACCAAGCTGGTGGCTAGCTTGCGCAAGCAACTCGGCCTCAGGAGCGAGCTGCGGCTGATTGTGGCTCAATCTATCGATGGCGATACCAAATACCGTAAGCACTGGGACTTATAGATAGCCAGTTGGCGCTGACGTGTATTATTTTAAGCCCCTCTTTAAAGAGGGGCTTAAAATAATGGCGCGATCCACCAACACCGTTAGCATAACTAACCTTCCTAAGCTAATTATAGGTGGGTGCCCGCAACATCATCCGAAAGTAACGGTGTGTAATCTAAGGCTCCCTAAGGTTAAAAGTAATTAGAAAAAGTTACTATGCTTTGTATATTCAATTAGCGCGTGCAGTAGAAAGCACTAATAATTATATCACCTAAAAAGCTGGGTACCCGAGTATGGCCGATGCAATACCTATAACAACCGAGCTAAAAACTGGGCCGATGAGAGTAAAAAATATAAATATAAATGCAAACACCGCAACCAGGCCGAATTGCTCTATTTTGTCCAGGATGTCCATCAGTGCTGGCGGTGATACTGCATAGAGCAGTCGGCTACCGTCGAGTGGCGGGAAAGGTATCATATTAAATACAAAAAAGGCCACATTGACCAATACAAACTGCAGCAAAAACTCTCCGCCGAGACCTGGTAGCGTAACGAACCTCAGGTAGAGCCCAATTATTAGCGCCATCAAGATATTACTAGCTGGGCCGGCAAATGCCACCAAGGCAGCACCCCATTTGCCATAACGAACGGCGTAAGGGTTAAATGGCACTGGTTTGGCAGCTCCAAACACTACCGGACTGCCGAGCAGAATAAGCCCCAAGGGCAAAAGTAGCGTCATCATAGGGTCGATGTGTTTGGCAGGGTTGAGGGTTAGCCGGCCTTCATTTTTAGCAGTAAAATCTCCCAGCATATGCCCTGCCCAGGCATGACTAAACTCATGCACGGTCAGTACAATTACAAGGATTATCACATACATAATAATTGTGGCGAGGCTGTCCATGGCCTAATTTTAGCATGCCTCGGGGCCAAAATATATCGAGCCGCGATAGATATTGATTAAACCCAGCTGGTATGCTAATATATTCAGGTTATGTCATACAGATGCGATCTAACAGGCAAAGGAAAACAGTTCGGAAACCATGTGAGTCACTCACAGCGGCATGTTAAGCGTACCTGGAAGCCCAATCTGCAGACCAAAACTCTCATAATCGACGGCCAAAAGGTCAAGCTCCGCCTCGCTGCTAGCACCATCCGTACCCTCAACAAGTACCAGAAGCAAATCGACCAGGCCGCAGCAACCGAACCAGCCAAGCAATAACCCCTCTCTCGAGGGGTTATTTTTATAGAGCCTATTCACTTTATAAATTAGGGCTGAGCTTGCCAGTGAAGTGCTATTTGAGAATCACTAGCTGCTGGCTATCTATCGGTAGGTCTTTTTTGCTGAGCTTATACTTATCAATCGGTTCGGTGTCTTTACCGAATTCGGCTTTAATTTTGGCTAGCTCTAGCTCGGAGTCCATGATTGGTATCAAAACCTTAGGCTCTACCTGTGAGATTATCTTATTCATCAGGTCGGCCTTGCTGTCCTGGACCGATATAACGAGTATATCTACTCCATCCATGCGCTCGAGCTGGGCATCTGTCAGGGGTGCCTCAAGACCGATGGCATAGGTAATATGCATATCGTCTATCACTAGGCTGTAGGCGGTGTTACTAGCGTCAATCTCGACGCCATCGACCATCATACCCATCACCTCATATTCGCCCGGTCCATGAAAGGATTTATCGGTTACAACCTTGGTGCTGGGGTCTGTAAATAGCAGCAGGTCGGCCTTAGTGCCGGAGGCAGCATTAATTGCCACGTCGGCGCTTTTGCCAGATATCTTGATGGTATTTTTGTCAGAGAAAGTAATGTCCATAGATTTAATTGTACCAGATAAAAGCCCCGCTACGCCAGACTATTATAACTACTCGTTGTCGACTGAGCCTTCAGCTTCAGCTTCGGTTTCAGCTTTAGTTGTGACACCAACAATGGTGGCCTCGGCTTGGTCTTTATTGTCCTTTAGGGGGGTTTTTGCGAAGACTCCAATCTTGTCGACCAAGATAATCTTGTTTTCATCGAGAATATCGGTCAAAAACCGGTCGTTAAGGTTGCGTCTGTAGTCGAAGTCCTCAATAGTCATTGCAGCGTAGTTGAGCTCTCGGTTCATTTCTTTTTCCATATCGCCAACAATTTTGGCTAATTGAGACTTATTCATATCGCCGACAATAAAAATATCTATCTGCTGATGGCTGCCGCGTACAAAAGCTCCTGTCAAAAAGGCCATACGGACATTGCCGGCCTTCTGGAGCCCCTTAAATATATGGTCTTCTTCTTTGGTTTGCTTTATATCCTTAGACTTGGCAGGTATGCGCTGAAAAATTGATTGCAGTTCTTTATGAAACTTATACTTGGCATTAACTTCATAATATAGCCGGTTGCTTTGGCTAACCGACCGAACGATTCCGATATTCAAGAGGTTTTGTAGTTCGCGGCGTACGGAGTTGATTTGTTCGTCTATTTTACGGGTAATCTCGCGAACATAAAAAGGCCGGTCTGGGTTGTTATAAAACAAGCTCAGCAGCTTAACTCTGGTCTTTGATCCAAACAATTGTTCAAACATTTTATCTCCCCTTTTGTATGAAATTTATCTAAAAATTGTATTCTTTTATACAATTTACAGGTTACTTAAGGCTATTATACGAGTAGTTGAACAATAAATCTAGTCTAATCGAATAAATAATTATGGCCTGCCGAGCGAACTGTTGCGGGCGCGCTTTTCGAGCGAATCGCCAAGCGGCTTGAGCTTGATAGATTGTCCGGATTTGGCGATTGCTTTGCCAATCAGCCAGTCGCAGACTTTTGGATTTTTGGGCAAGAAAGATCCGTGCAAATAAGTACCGATGGCATTTTTGTATGTTATTCCTTCTAGCTTGTCGTGGGGGTTATTGCCGAAGCCTTTAATGACTTTGCCGAGCGGCTGGGCTCGACCGACGTACTCGGTAGCCCCACTATGGTTCTCGAAGCCGATAAGCTTACCGAAGCGGTCGGATTGAACTACGATATTGCCAATCATCCTCTGGTTGGTGGCCTTAGAGACGACATTAAATAGCCCGATACCATTAAGCTGGCCGTAGTCGTTACTAATAAAGTACTCTCCGAGTAGCTGATAGCCACCGCAGACTGCCAAAAGTGGCCCGCCAGACTCCACAAACTGTTTGATTTGCTCGGCCTTCGATGCCAAGTCGTCGGCTACTATGACCTGCCCTCGGTCTTGGCCGCCACCGATAAATATTAGGTCGGTGTCGTGCGGTATTTTTGACCCGACCTCGATATTTACAACGCTATTTTTGATGCCTCGCCAATCCATTCGCTGTTGTAGAGCGATGATATTGCCGTAGTCGCCATAAATACTCATACGCTCTGGGTAGAGGTGCACTAGCTTGATGGGCTTCATTGCCAATACTCCTTTTGAAGCTCATCGCTGGCTACGATTTGGCTCCTGACCGATAGCATCGCGGTGTAGGTTGGCAGTATAAACAGCTTGCTGCGCTTGCTACTGTGTTTGAGTATTAGTTTCAGTAGCTCTGCTTCGTTGCTTTCGGCCAAAACATCCTTGATGCCTGCATACTTGAGCCGCAGGGCCATATCGTCGGCTCGAGAGCCCCCAACTAGCACTTTGCCCTTGTACTGCGCCAGATCCTCTAGGGCGGAGTCCCACAGCCAGCTGATGTCGCGGCCGTCGGCATAGCTATCGTTAATGATAAAGACTAGCAGTCGGTCATCTTCACTCAAAAGATAAGTCTGGATTATTTGGTTTAGCCCAGTTGGGTTTTTTATCAGCAGTATCAGAGCCTCTCGACCGTTGTAGTTGAGTACTTCAGAACGCCCAAAAGCCGCCGCTGAGCCAGCAAGGGCCTTTGTTATCTGGTCGTCTTCCAAATTAAGGCTGGCCTTAACTGCAGCAAAGGCACCCATCGCATTATATACATTGAAGATACCCGGGATTTTGAGTACCACAGGTTTATTTGCGCTATTGATATCAAATTGAATCGATTCAATGCCGTTTTGCTTCAAATTGTTGGCTTGATAGTCGGGCTTTGGTCGTCTAAAAGCACCACCCTTGCCCCTGTATTTACCCAAGTGGCTAAAGTAATGTTGTGTATAATACAACTTTTCTTGAGTAAAGGGGTCAAAGATACTATCGGCTGTTCGGTCGTGCTGGAGTTTGGGCCCAGAGTAGTCGCCGACACCAAAATAAGTCACCTTTTTTTCATTTTCGAGCTGATAGCCGAGACTCGCAACCAAAGGGTCGTCGGCGTTTAATACCAACTGCGTCGATTCGAGATCTTCGATTAGATTTCGGAAGCTTCTGGCGATTTTATCGAGCTCTCCAAACCTGTCAAGCTGATCCCTAAAAAGGTTACTGACTAGTATCACATTGGGCTGAATTGCCCGGCAGACCTTCGGCAAATAGGCCTCATCGACCTCAAAAAGCCCTACTTCGGCCGATACCTTACCGACAATGTTTGACTCTATCGCAACAGATGTTATAAGCCCACGCTCCATGTTCGATCCGGTACGGTTATAAACATAGCTAATGCCGTTCGACTCAAGGATATCGGCAATTAGCTTTGTGGTGGTCGTTTTACCATTGGTGCCGGTCACAACGATTACACCTCTTGGGAAGTTGTTCTTGATGAGTTTAGCAAGTATGTCTTTGTCTATTTTTTGAGCCACCATACCAGGTAACGATGTGCCGCCTGTACCTGTTAGGCGGTTGATTCTAAAGGCGGTCTTGGCCGCTAAGATAGCAAATAAACTACGCATATGCTTTTATTGTATCAGATACCTTTCAAATAATTAGAGCAAATAATGCTGGCTTCGAGGTAGCTGTCGATCCAACAGATGTGCTTGTTTCTTTTAAACCAAGTCATTTGTTTTTTTGCTAAATCAACCGTCGCTCTACCGATGGAAGCCTCTAGCTCGGCAATGGTCGTTTTATGGTCAAGATAGTCGGCCACTTGGCGGTAACCGGTGGTGGCTAAGGCCCTACAATCACTGCCATACTTGCCGCGAATACCTTCGACCTCCTGAATAAATCCGTTGTTCAACATCTGTTTGGTTCGTTTGGCTATATTTTGCTTTAATAAAAGCTTTTTTATATCAACTCCAATTATCTTACAATCGAACTTAATGGCTTCCCTGTCATTAGTTATGGTGGGTCCATACGCCAATAATTGGTCGATTCTACGGATATTTTTGGAGTCGATTTTGGCGGCTTCGGCAGCATAGTATTCGTGAGCTTTAGCAATTTTTTGATCATCAGTCATATTTTCGATGTTTAGTCCGGTTTTAGTGCTCCTAAATTGGTAATCGTACAAAACTGCGTCAATATACATCCCACTACCCCCTACCAGGAGTGGAAGCTTGCCTCTTCGCTGTATATCGGCGATAGTTTTTTCGCATAGTGTTTTAAAATCTACAACACTGTAGCTCTGATTAGGCTCAATCACATCGAGAAGGTGGTGTTTGACCTCTTTCTGGTCTTGAATGCTTGGTTTGGCGGTTCCAATATCGAGATGCTTATAAATTGTGCGCGAATCAGCGCAGATTATTTCGCCATCATATCTTTTGGCTAATTTCATCGCTAGCTCCGACTTACCAGATGCCGTTGGGCCTAATATAACAATCATTTTGGGGGTTTTAGACATAGTTTATAAAGGCCAATCTAGCTATTAGTTCGTTTGCTGATGGCATCTAGCAGTGCGCCAATCAACTCTTCGAGGCTTTTCGAACCTTGATCTCCGATAGCATGCTTGCGAACGGCGACTTGGTTGGATTCTTGCTCGCTCTGTCCGACTATTAACAGATATGGGAGCTTGAGCTTATCGGCATTATGGATTCTTTTGCCGAGCGAGTCCGAGGCATTGTCTATCGTAGCTCTAATTCCGTTGCCTAAAAGTGCATTAAGCACAGTCTGGCCGTACTGCTCGAATTTTTCAGAAATCGGTATTACTCTTACCTGCTCTGGTGCCAGCCACAGCGGAAAGGCTCCGGCGGTATGCTCAATATAAACGCTCAAAAACCGCTCAATCGAACCGAGCGATGCGAAATGCACCATCATCGGCACCTTGTCGGTTCCGTCGCTATCGGTATAGCTCAGGCCAAATCGTTCGGGCTGAACAAAATCGAGCTGAGCGGTTGCTACTTGGTGAGTTCTGCCTATCGAGTCCTTGGCCATAAAGTCTATTTTGGGTCCATAAAAGGCGGCCTCGCCTGTTTCTTCGTAGTATTCGAGGTCATGATTACTAGAAACATTCCTGAGGATCATCTCGGCATCTTTCCATAGGTCCTTATCGCCCAGATAAGTGTCTGAGTCGTCGCGCAGGCTCAGTCGAGCCGTGAAATCCATATCGAAGGCCCGGTAAAACTCTTTGGTGATATCTACTAGCATACCTAGCACCTCCTCGACCTGCTGGGGGCTACAAAATACATGGCTATCGTCCTGCGTGACCGAGCGGACTCTCGATAACCCCTGAAGCTCTCCCTTCTTCTCGTCGCGGTAAACAGTGGTTGTTTCGAGGTATTTGACTGGCAAATCGCGGTAGCTCCTGGGCTTGCTGGCAAAAATCTGGGCATGGTGCGGACAATTCATAGGCTTGAGGGCAAATTCGTCGCTCGATTCTTGGCTTTTGACCAAAAACAGCTCATCGCCAAACTTGTCCCAGTGGCCAGAAGACTTATAGAGGTCGGTTTTGGCAATATGTGGCACCCAGACCTTCTCGAAACCAGCTTTCAGCCGCAGTGACTGCGAAAAGTCGTTGAGTAAATCTCTCAAGACCGTTCCTCTGGGCGTAAAGAGCGGCAACCCAGAGCCGACCAAGTCCGAGAACACAAACAGGTCGAGCTCGGCGCCGAGTTTACGGTGGTCGCGGGCTTCGGCCTCTTGAATCATATTCAGATGCTGGCTCAGCTCTTTGTCCGATTCAAAGGCCAGTCCATAGAGTCTTTGCATCTGCGGATTGGTCTCTTTGCCCCGCCAGTATACCCCGCTAAGCTTATGGAGCTTAAAGCTATCGGCACTTATTTCAGAAGTGTTTAAAATATGCGGCCCACGGCACAGATCTACAAATTCGCCAGTCTTATAAATACTTACTTCATGGAGACCCTCGCTAGTACCCTCGACAAGGTCGGCATCGCCGGCATCACTCACTGCAGTCGAGCCCTTGGCTTTCAAGTCTTTTAGTAGTTCTACCTTAAACTTCTGGTTTTTAGATTCAAAATACTCAATCGCTTTATCGATCGGCCAGGTTTGGTGCTCAAATGGCAGCTTACTGGCAATAATTTCTCGCATGCTGGCTTCGATTGAGCTCAAATCCTCTTCGGTGAAGTTGTGATCGACCAAAACGTCATAATAAAAGCCGTTCTCGATGGCGGGTCCAACCCCAAAGCTAGCTTCGGGCCGAAGTTTTTGGATGGCTGACGCCATTATGTGCGCCAGGCTGTGTCTGATTTTATGAAGATTGTCTCGATTGTCCATAGCTACCTTTCTTTTTTATACTCTTTTTTAACAAAAACCCGCCTTATACTGCCAAGTCCCAAATACATTGGGAGGTTCCACTTGGCTTATCCGTGGCGGATCTCTCTTTTTGCCCTGTACGACCAGGCTTCGGAGCTCGCCATAAGCTGGTTAGGCTTAAGCTCAAACGCTCGTATTGATATTTATAATTTTAATCTAAAAGCTAGCTTTTATCAAGGCGCATCTTAATTTTATGTCGCTAAAAGACTAGTTTCGTTGTGTTTTTAGCTACAAACTAGTTTTTAATCATTGCGTATGCGGCAAAACGGGCTTCTTTTTCGCCAGTCGCGAGGCTTCGGCGATGCGAAAAATAATTTTTATTTGTAAAAGTGTCGATGGCGCTAATTGTGATGTTGTTTTTGGCTATACCAAGCTCTAGGGCTTGCTCGAAAAGCTTGTTTTTGGTGTCCATATGGTATTTCTTATCTGATTCATAGGCTAGATTGCCAGCCCAAAAGTCGGTGTCTATTTCTGTTGTATTATCAAACACATATGATTCTGGCGCTATTGCTGGGCCAGTTTTGATGATAATATCCTCGGGCTTAGAGCCTTTTTGGACCATTTGCTTGACTGCTGAGCTCAAAATGTTGAGCTCGACGCCTTTTCGGCCGGCATGCACAAGCGCCAATATCTTGAGCCTAGTGTCATAGACCACAATCGGGATACAGTCGGCGACAACCATAAATAGTGCTAGGTTTGGGCTCGATGTTATGAGGCCGTCGGCTGTTATCACGTCCTGTTGGTCTTGGTTGAGTAGGTTGCCGGCATCGTCCTTGGTAACCTCAACCACCAAATTGCCGTGAACTAGCGATATTACTACAGCTTTGGTTGGGTCAATGCCCTGGCTAGCTAGGTATTTCGACCTTGAGGCTGTTACCTCTGCTGGCAATCCTCTGGCATAGCTTAAGTTGCCATCTGAGACCGAGGAAAAGCCAATTTTTATGTTTGTAGTGTCGATTATATGGCCTCACATTTTAGGTATAATTCCTGGTGGGTCCTAGGGGACTCGAACCTCTGACCTCTTCCACGTCAAGGAAGCGCTCTAGCCAACTGAGCTAAGGACCCGTGATTGCCTGATTTTAACCTATTTGGAACTTATTTTCAATCTCAGCCGCCATTTTGCCAGCAGTAGCTCGGTTTATGTTGCTAATGCGGCTTATCGGTGGGGTTGCTAGACTCACGCAGCAAGTCGTCGGCAAAACCGACTCTATTGAGGACAATGTGGCTGGCCATGAAGCTCCGAAGCGGCATAATGGTGTTGTCGCCATAGCTGCTGTTGATTTTATCGACTGCCCGCGATAGCAATTGCTCTTTTTGATGGTCAAAAAGATCAAATGCAAGCTGATTCGAAATGCTCAAACCAAATAAGGTTATGCATATTTTGCGAACTTCGGAGCTAATAGTTAGTTTTTTTGACAACATTTTGGTATGAGAAATTATCTCGATATCCGACCTGAAAAAGGCAGTATTATTGAAGCTACAGCCCTGCCATTTGCCATCCAAAAAACCAACATATATTGCTATCCCGCTAGCCGCTAGATTTTTTTTTCTGAGTCTTCTCCCTAAAGTCACAGCTATCTTATTGGTATATGTTGCGAGTTCTACACTAGTCTTTGGTGAGTTGGGCATGGTTGTAATCTGGTGAGAGACAGATTTATTGGCCTTAATATCACCAATATCTACCTCGATGCCGCGCATTCTGAGGTACCACTTACCGCCATTGATGCCGAGTTTGTTATTGATGTATTTCCAGCTCGAATTACACAGATCAGTAGGGTTTTGGATGCCAATATCATACAGCCG
>SICB01000010.1 GCA_009691555.1 Patescibacteria group bacterium
TTTGACGGCTACAAGGCCTGCTTCGGTCATCTCTAGCATTCCGACTTCATTGGTGGCGCCGAAGCGATTCTTGACGCTCCTCAAGAGCTTCAGTAGCCCATAACGCTCGCCTTCAAGATACAAAACGGTGTCTACCAAGTGCTCCATCAGTCTTGGTCCGGCAACGTTACCTTCCTTAGTAACATGCCCAATAATAATAAAAGAAGTGTTGGTGCTCTTGGCCAGCCGGACCAGGCTATTGGTGTTATTGGTTATTTGGCTGGTCGTACCGGCCGAACCACTGAGGTTTTGGCTGACCATAGTTTGAATCGAATCCACCACTACCAGCTGATACCCACCCGTCTGGGCATAAGCCAAGACTTCATCGACATCAGTAGTCGCCAAAAACTCGAATTCGGTATTCATACCCTTCAGCCTGGCTCCGCGGAGCTTAACCTGGGCTGCCGATTCTTCACCGCTAACATATAGTACTTTGTGCTTCTTGGCTACTTCGGCTGCGACCTGCAAAACCAGAGTAGACTTGCCAATGCCGGGGTCACCAGCCAAGAGTACAAGGCTGCCAGGGACTATTCCACCGCCCAAGACCGCATCGACTTCGCTGTTGCCAGTGCCCAGTCGGCTTTTATCGGAAGCTGAAATTTCGTGGAACTTGTCGATTTTAGTGGTTGGGTTGGCGAGCTTTTTGTTGCCACTAGTACCAAGCGCGACGCTCTCGACAATACTATCCCAGGCGCCACACTGCATGCATTTGCCGCTCCACTTGCTGGAGTTTGCTCCACAGCTTTGGCAACTAAACTGTACATTTGATTTAGACATACCATAAATTATACACGACTAATTCGATACGAACAAATAGCGAATAGATGATTTGTAGCCAAGTACCTAAACTGTGGCGCCAACTTTGATGTTCAGATCGACTTCACCACCTTTGGCGCTAATTTCGACGGTGTCACCTGGTTTAATCATTTCCGAAACTATTCCGCTGGCGAGCTTGTCTTCGATCAGCCTCTGGACTGCCCGCTTCATTGGTCGGGCGCCGTTTTCGATATCGTAGCCTTTTTCTACCAACAGGGTGCGAACGTTTGGCTTAAACTTTAGAATAATTTCTTTTTCTTCTAGCCGTCTGGCGAGGTCCTTGAGCTGGAGCTCGGCTATTTTTTCGATGTCCAGCTTAGAGAGCGCCTTGAATACCAAGACGTGGTCGATACGGTTTAAAAATTCAGGTCGGAACTGTTTTTTTAGCTCGCTAGTAACTTTTTCTGTCATCTGAACATGAATTTCTTCTAGCTTTTGCTGATCTTTGGGCGTATCGGTCGTAAAGCCTATTTCAGCTTCTTTTGCCAAAACTCTGGCTCCAACATTGCTCGTCATAATAATGATTGTGTTGCTAAAATCTACTCTTTTGCCTTTAGCGTCAGTCAAGACGCCGTCTTCCAAAATCTGCAGCAAGATATTGAAGATGTCTGGATGAGCTTTTTCGATTTCATCGAATAATATCAGGCTGTACGGCTTGCGGCGAACTTTTTCGGTCAGTTGGCCGGCGTCTTCGTATCCGACATACCCGGCTGGGGCTCCGACCAAACGCGAAACATTGTGTTTTTCCATGAACTCGCTCATATCGACCTTAATAATTGAGTCGGCATCATTAAATAGCTCCCCTGATAGGACTCTTGCCAGCTCGGTTTTACCGACTCCAGTTGGGCCCAAAAACATAAATGATCCGATGGGCTTTTTTTGATCAGCGATGCCTGTGCGGCTGCGGCGAATAGCCTTAGCGATGACATCGACGGCATTGTCTTGGCCAATAATCTTGAGTTTTAGTGTTTGTTCAAGCTTCTTAAGGCTGTCGGTCTCAAACTTAGCCAGCTTTTCGACCGGAATTCCCGTAGATTGAGCTACGACCTTGGTTATATCCTCGGTTGTAACCTTTACTTTATCGCTATTTTTAGAATCTGCTTGGACTTCGTTTAGCTTCTTTTCTATGACACTGGCCTCAGATTTTAATCTCGCAGCTTGCTCGAAATCTTGGTTATATACGGCGTCGTCAATTTTGGTTAGCTTTTCTTCGAGCTGTTTGGATAGCCGCTTGCCTCGTCCGTCGGTACTAGAACGAGCTATTCGGGCCCGTGAAGATGCCTCGTCGATTAGATCGATCGCCTTGTCTGGCAAAAACCTGTCGGCAATGTAGCGCTTGGCTAGTTTGGCGGCCTCTTCGATTGCCTCATCGGTAATTTTGACATTGTGGAATTTTTCGTACCTTGGGCGCAGGCCCTTAAGCACCTCAATAGTTTCATCGACCGTAGCTTCTGGAACTATAATTGGCTGGAAACGGCGCTCCAGTGCGGCGTCTTTTTCGATGTGTTTTCTGTATTCTTCGAGCGTGGTGGCGCCAATTGTCTGGACTTCGCCACGCGACAAGGCTGGCTTGAGAATGTTGGCAGCATCAATTGCACCTTCGGCACTTCCGGCTCCAACAACATTATGAAGCTCGTCGATAAATAATATTATATCTGGCGAAGCAATCACTTCATCGATTATTTTTTTGAGTCGCTCCTCGAATTCGCCCCTAAACTTAGTGCCTGCAATAACCGATGCCATATCGAGCATCATCAGCCTTTTGCCAAGCAGCATCTCAGGTACTCGCTCGTCGACAATTCGCTTTGCTAATCCCTCGACAATCGCTGTTTTGCCGACACCTGGCTCGCCAATCAGGACTGGGTTGTTTTTGCTGCGACGGTTTAGTATTTGGATCATCCTATCAATTTGAGTTTCTCGACCAACCACTGGGTCGAGTAAATCTTTGATGGCCTTGGCGGTCAGATCTATACCAAAATGATCCAATGCTGGCGTCTTGGAGTTCTTGGAGTTCTTGCGACCTGGTCCACCTTGCGGTATTTCAACCTGAGAAGGCTGTGAGTCGAGGTACTTTTCGAGTTCGTTCCTGACCGAAACTGGATCGACCTGCATGTCTTTCAAGATAGATATCGCTCGCGAATTTTTTTGACCAAGAATTGCAAGCAGTAAGTGCTCGGTGCCAGCGTAGGGTTGGCCGTTTTGCTGTGCAACCCTGAGTGCGGATGTGATGGTTTGCTTGGCTGTCTCAGATAGCTCAATGCTACCTGACGGCGTGGAGGTCTGGATATTGTGGTTGCCATAGACCGGGACATTGTCGATTCTGACACCCATGTCGGCTAGTAGGCGAGCTCCTATCGAACCCTGAACTTTAAGCATTCCTAGTAGCAAGTGTTCGGTGCCGATGTAGCTTGAACCCATATTAATCGCAAGCAGACCAGCACTCTCCAGGCTTTTTTTGGCATTTTGTGTAAACCTATCAAAATGGCTTAAAAAATCGTCTTGCATAATTCTTATCCTCCATTAATTCTAGCAAACTTTAGTTTTTATGTCTGTTTATTTATCTTCTGAATCTTCTAGGGCTTCCTCTTTTTCTACAACTTCCTTGGTATCTTTTTTAGATTCTGTCTTAGTTTTGGAGGCCTTGTCGGTAGGCTTATCCTCTTTGACTTCACTGGTTTCGTTAGAAGCGGCGATTATGGCGTCCTCTAGGTCAGCGGTGCGCGTAGGTTGGGGCTCGGGGTCGATCTCTTTTGCAGTCGATTCGACGCCGGCATCGTCGGCTCCGGCGATATCTATATTCCACTCAGTTAGTTTGGCTGCCAATCTGACGTTCTGGCCAGATTTGCCGATTGCCAGGCTGAGCTGGTCTTCAGGAACTTTGACCACGGCTTTTTTATTTTCCTTATCTAATTTAACGCTGATTACTTTGGTTGGTGACAGGGCATTTACAATGTATTCCTTGGGCTCTTCGCTAAACGCAATGATATCGATTTTTTCTTCGCCGAGCTCTCCCATGACGGCCTGGACTCTAGTGCCTCTGCCGCCGACAAAAGTACCGACAGGATCAACGCCAGGAACATTGGATTTGACGGCAATTTTGGTGCGAGCTCCGGCTTCGCGAGCGATGCCTGCGATTTCAACTGAGTTGTTGGCGATTTCGGGAACTTCAAGCTCGAATAATCTGCGGACCATATCAGGGTGGGTGCGACTGACTACAATTTGAGGGCCACGGTTGGTTTGTTCGACACGCACCACAAAGACCTTTATCTTTTGAGCTGGATAATACTTTTCGTTGGGGATTTGATCGCTCGGGAACATTACTCCTGTTGCCTTACCGAGGTCTACAAAAACATTGCCACTCTCAAATCTCTGGACCGTGGAGTTAATAATTAGCCCCTCCTTGCCACTAAATTCACTAAATACGACTTCTCGTTCGGCTTCTCGTATTCGCTGAACAAGGGCTTGTTTAGCGGCATCGGCGGCGACTCGTCCGAATTCCTTGTTGTCTTCCTTGAACTCAATCATATCTCCGATGACATGAGTTTTTTTGAGCTTCTTGGCATTGGCTAGCGATATCTGGATTAGGCCGTCTTCGACACTCTCGACAACTTCCTTGGTTACAAAAATTGTTGGTTCTCCACTGTCGGGATTTAGCTCAACCCGAACTTCTTGCTCTTTGCCACCGAAGTCTTTTTTGTAGGCAGCGATTATTGCGGCCTGAATTGCCTCAATCACCATATCTTTTGATATGCCTTTTTCTTCACATATTTGTTCTATTGCTGATAAAAATTGGTTTTGCATAATTCTCCTATTAAAATGTTATTAAATTGTAGTTAGCCTTCTATAAAGCTTTGAATAAAAAAGTCGGTACACCAGTGCATCCGACAGTTTCGCTCATTTCAGACTATACTCGTAATTGTACTTTTTTAGCAGTCTTATGTCAAGAGTGCTAAGGCTGGTATTGATGGCTGATTGATTTGTGGCGTCGTAGTTCGCTCGTTTATGAGGCTCAGGCCGATCTGTAGCTGTAGCTACAGCGAGGCGAACCGCAATAAATGAGTTAGAGCTATGGCGTTATAAGGCGGTGAGCAAGCAATGCGAGACTCTAGCACTTTTGACATCAGTCAAGAGTGCTAAGGCTTTAGTTGTGCTATTCGATGGCACTTTCGATAAATTGTATCTTCTCGTTACTGCCTACGGCAATAACATCAATTCGCGGTTGTAATGTTGCATACTGTGGGTTTTCGTAAAGCCAGTACTCGAAGCCCCTAGCCAGGCGCTTTTTTTTGTCGGCCGATATGGCTCCAAGACCGCCGCCATAATCGTCGCTATTGCGGTATTTTACCTCAATACAGCAAATATACTCGGTATTTTTAGCGACTATATCTAGCTCGCTGAAGCGATTTTTGAAATTCCGTTGCAATATTTCGTAACCATGGCGAATCAAGTATTGGGCGGCCAAATCCTCAGCCCGCAAGCCAACTGCGGTGGTGTTTTTCATAAGTACCCTCTGCAAAAACTTTTTCTGTGTAAATCTGTTAGCCCTTTTGAAGCCAAGCATTCTAGGTGTTTTTTGGTGCCATAGCCGACATTAGTATTAAAGCCATAGCCCCCGTACTGCTCGGACTGGCTGATCATGTAATGGTCGCGGGCAACTTTTGCAATAATACTGGCGGCTGCAACGCAACTTACTTTCTGATCGGCCCTAACTATTGTCTCGCTTACACAAAAGTCAGACAGATAGTCGTAATTGCCATCTATAATAACCGAGCTAAATTCGCATTCTAACTCTTCTAGCGATCGGAGGTACGCCAAGCGCACTGCTTCGGTTAGTCCCAATACATCTATTTCGGTGTTATCGACCCAACCGATGCCATAACCAAGCGACTTATCGATAATATATTCCGATAGCACTTCTCGACGAGTAGCAGATAATAATTTGGAGTCTTTTAGCGGCTTACGCCAACCAGATGGCAAAACAACCGCTGCAGCCACAAGTGGCCCAGCCAAGCTGCCGCGACCGACTTCATCGATACCACATACAAAGAGTTGCCCGCTTCTCCTTAGGGAGTTTTCCTTGCGCATACTGGCCTTCAAACTTGACCCTCCTTTAATGTATGCGATTATACATCTATTTATCGATATAAATAAATCCGCCACAGCTTTTTTATGAGCTGGGGTTGAAATTATTATTAGCCACGACGGAGCTTTAAGATATTGGCTTTAGCCTCCTCAAAGATAGATAAGCTGGAGTATTAGGATGCAATTGCTAAGATGGCGGTATAGCTCAAAAATGACACATTACTCCTTGAAAGAGTCTTTTGTGTCATTATTTGAGCTAACTGATACCCAGCATGGTGGGGCTATTGGTTTTAAATACTAATTACTTCTGGACTTTATCGACGCCGTCTTTGAACTCTTCGGCGGGAAGCTGGGCTTCGTCTTCGCCATCGGTGTTTATTTGCTCGTCGGCAGTTTTGTCTTTAGGTGCCTCGTCGCCGGTGGCATCGTCCTTGCTAGCCCGCTTGTTTTCTTGTTTGGCTAGAGTTTCGGTGCTTTCATCGACTTGGTTGAGCTCGTCGTTGCTTACTTCGGCGCTGTCTTCGGCTGCAATCTCAGCTTGCTCGGCTTCGGCGAGCTGGGCGGGAGTTCTCTCGTCGGACTCGTTGGCAGTATTTCTATCAAAATCTCGCTCGGCCATTCTGGCTGATTTGCCAGATCGGGATCGCATGTAGCTAAGCACTGCTCGACGAACCTTACTGCGCTTGGTGATTTGGATTTTTACAACATTAGGGCTATTGACGAACCAAGTTTTTTCGACGCCAACACCTGAGGCAACTTTTCGGACAGTAATAACTGCAGCGACGCCGCTAGGGTTGCGATAGCTAATAACAAGGCCTTCGAATATCTGAACGCGCTCTTTTTTGCCTTCCTTGATTCTTTGGTGTACACGAACAGTATCGCCGACGCGGATATCGGAGATTTTTTTCTTGATAGAACCTTGTTCGATGGCATTGAGGGCTTCTTGCATAACTCAACAATTCTATCACAACCAGCTACATCTGGCAAGATGTAAAAACACTAGTGCCAAAATACCGCTCTATTGTTTTACAGATGTGGCTACAAGTATATTATGGTCGCCTGCAATTGATTTTAGTTTTTTAATCAACTGATCTGAGATAGTGACCCCCTTGGGAAGCTTTAATTTTTGGGCGGTCTTAATAAAATCCAGTGTAACCATGCTATCGCCAGAGTTGCTGTCTAGTATCGCCTTAATTTGCATCAGCTGGTCGGTGTTAGCGATTGACTCAAGTACTATCAGTAGGCTCGACGATTTCGTCTTGGGTGCCTCTTTGGGCGGGGCTAGCCACATTCGGGCTGTATCGGCGTTTAGTACCTTAACCTTATCGGCTATTATTTTGAGCTCGTCAGTAGCGTTTCCGTCTCGGTCTTTGGCGTTTATTTTGCCCTCTACCAAAACGACATTATCGGTCGCGATATCTTGTTCGTATTTAGCAAAGGTTTTTGGAAAAACAATAACTTCGATATCGCCACTAACTGTTTCGATAGCCACAAAAGCCATCGGGTCGTTTTTGCGAGTGTATATTTTGCGCATTGAGGTGACGATGCCGCCTATCACAATCGACCTGCCGTCATCAGATCTTTTGTAGTCCTTAATGGATTGGGTTTTGTTTTTGAAGTAGTTTCTGAAGTCGTCGAGTGGGTGGTTGCTAACATACAACCCTAAAAGCTCTTTCTCCCAAACCAAACTTTGGCGAGGGTCAATCTTGCCGGTCGGATTATCCATACTGATTGGGGGTATTTCTTGGTCGGAGCTAAGAGATCCAAAAATATCAATCTGGCCCGACAGGGCATTTTTCTGAACCCTGCTAGCATAGGAAGTGATTTTATCGGCGTTAAACAATAGCTTGTGTCGATCGCCCAGGCTATCAAAAGCTCCACACTTTATAAGGCTCTCCATGACTTTTTTATTGACCACCGCCGCATCAACTCGCTTGGCAAAATCTTCAACAGATTTGAATGGATCCCCGGCCCTGGCCTCAATAATCTTTTCGATCGGACCTTGACCAACATTTTTGACAGCCCCAAGGCCAAACCTAATATTGCCAGTTTCCGGTACAACCGCAAACTCCTTATAGGACTCGTTGATATCGGGTGGCAAAACCTCAATCCCCAGCTTGCGGCACTCGGCCACCTCGATTGCGATTCGATCCAGATTTTCATGGTCGCTTGTTAATAATGCCGCCATGTAGGCCGAGGGGTAGTGGCTTTTGAGGTAGGCGGTCTGAACGGCAATTAGGGCATAACAGGCGGCGTGTGATTTGTTAAAACTATAGGCCGCAAAATCTTCAAGACTAACCCATAGGTCCTCGATAAACTTCTTATCTACTTTTGAGTTCTTGATTGCCCCACCAATAAACTCTTTCTTCATTTTAGCCAAGACCTCGGGAATCTTCTTGGCGATACCCTTCCTTAGAGTATCTGCCTGGCCACCAGTAAATCCGCTCAGGTCCTTGGCTATTTGCATCACCTGTTCTTGATAGACAATAATACCGTAGGTTTCCTTGAGGGCTGCTTCCATTTTAGTATGACCATAGACTACAAGGTTCGGATTATGCTTACGCTTAATAAACTCTTCGATCCACTGCATTGGTCCCGGACGATACAATGACACCATTGCAATAATGTCTTCAAACTTATCGGGCTTAAGGTCTTTGAGGTAGCGCTTCATACCAGCCGACTCTAGCTGAAATACTCCGGTAGTATCACCACGGCTGAGTAGCTCGAAAGTCTTTTTGTCGTCAATTGGGATTTGATTTATCTGGATATCTTTTTTGTAAACTTTTTTAATTATTCTTAGGGCATTTTTTATGACCGTGAGGTTTGATAAGCCCAAAAAATCAAACTTCAAAAGCCCCAGGTCTTCGATTGGGTTCATCGAGTATTGAGTTGCAATACCACCTTTGCTGGCTCTAGTGAGTGGAGTGTATTCGACCAATGGTTCTGGAGCTATCACCACACCAGCGGCGTGAGTACCGGCATTTCGAATTGTACCCTCGAGCTGGATTGCGATATCGATAATTTCTTTAGCCTTAGAGTTGCCAGTGTAGATTGATTTTAACTCTGGGCTTTCGATGATAGAAACTGTCAGTGGTATGTGCCGACCCTGAACTGGCGGAGGAATGTTTTTGGCTATCGCATCGACCTCGCCATAAGGCACGCCCAAAACCCGGCCGGTATCTCGGACGGCATTGCGAGCGGCCATTACTCCGAAAGTAATAATTTGGGCTACCCTGTCTTGTCCGTACTTTTCGGTAGCATAAGCTATTACTTCTTCACGGCGGTCATCGGCATAGTCCATATCAATATCTGGCATGCTGATTCGGTCTGGGTTCAGAAACCGCTCAAAGAGTAGCCCGAATCTGATGGGGTCGATTTCGGTAATGTTGGTACAGTAGGCAATAATACTACCCGCGGCGCTACCGCGTCCGGGCCCACAGACGATTCCCTGATTTTTACTCCAATTGATGAGATCGGCCACAATTAGCATGTAGCCCTCGTACCCCATTTGGCCAATAATAGTTAGTTCGTATTCTATCCTATCGATTATTTTTTTATCGAGCTTAGGTTTGACCTTGGCTTCTGTAATTTTATCGAGGTCTTCTTTTGGAATATCCAAGTACCGATTTGCGGCCCCTATGTACACCAGCTTTCGAAGATAGCTTTTTTCGGTGTCGCCCTTGGGAACACTCGGAAAGCGCGGTATTAGTATCTTTCCGAGTTCAATCTCGAGGTTGCACATTTTCGCAATCTTGATGGTATTTGTGATGGCCTGTGGCGTGTCTTTGAACCTCTCCATAAAGACCTTGCCTGGCTGCATCGAAAGGTCCATATCTAGTTTCATCCTATTGGTATCATCGACATTGGAGCCTGTCTGAACACACAGCAAAATATCGTGAGGGTAATGATCGGCTTCGGTCGAGTAGTGGCAATCGCCGGTTACTACCAGCCCGATGTCGAGACGTTTCGATATTTTCTTTAGTGCGGAGTTGAGCTTTTGCTGTGGCGCCCACTGCGTGTGCGGCTGCATTTCCAGATAATAATTTTCCTTGCCAAAAACGCCCTTATACCACTTGGCCAAGTCTAGGGCCTGCTCGAATTGGTCGTTACTAATGAGTGTGCCAAGCTCCCCACCCAAACAGCCAGACAAAACAACCAAGCCATCGCTATATTGCTCGAGCAGATCGTGATCGACACGGGGCTTATAATAAAAGCCCTCCAGGCTAGCAATGGTGCTGAGCTTCATCAGATTTTGGTAGCCCTGCTTGTTTTTAGCAAGCAGAGTGAGGTGAAATGGACTCCGATCCTCGGAAGAGCTTTTGTCGGTATGCTTGCGTGGCGCGACATAGGTTTCGATACCGACAATCGGCTTAATACCGCGCGCCTGGCAGGCTTTATAAAACTCAATGCTGCCACTCAGCGTGCCGTGGTCTGTGATGGCAACTGAAGTCTGCCCCATTTCGATAACTCTGTCGAGCATCTGGGGGACCTTTTGCAAGCCATCGAGCAAACTGTAGTGGGTATGATTATGCAAATGAACGAAATCGACAAAATCCGCCTCCTTTTGAGCCTGGATGATGGTTTCGCTATCTGATATTTTAGCCTCACCTGGCATACTACCCCTCCTATGCCTCTATTATAGCAAGATTAGTTGGCCTATTTAACGGCACTTCCAATCTGTTTTATAAAGTCACCAATTATTGGAACGCCGCCGAGCTTTGCAACCATAAAGCCAATTAAGATAATTGCCAACGCGGCGCCGAGTATGCCCGCAAAACCCCTAACGAAACCAGCCTTAAAGTTTAACCAAAAAAGTTTTTTGGGGTTAGCTAGTATTTCCATTATTCCATCGAGTGAAACTATTTTTTCGGCTTTGATTGGTTGGGGTTTGGCTTTATCTGGCATCAACTACTTGTCTTTTTTTAATGATTTTAGATCTTTCTTTATTTCAGTCGAAGTGACCTTGGCTACCTTGTCGCCAGACTCGGCAGCTTTTTTGGCGAACTCCTTGGTGTCTTTTAGCGCTCCGGTCTTGTAGCTATTGAGCTCTACCACCAAGACTTTGCCGTCTTGGATCATTTTATCAGTTTCGTGGGCAGCCACCCTAGTAACTTTTTTGCCAGACTTGCCGAATTCGGCACTTTTTGCGGTCAATGCCAGCTTCAAATCTTCAGCTTGGTTAATTAGCTCGAGTCTTTTATCTTTATCGTTGCCTGTCAGGATTTCGATATCTATTTTGGCTTGCTTAATTTTGGCATCAAGATCGGTACTAACCTCGTGGGCCTTGATGGCGATGTCTTCGCGCAGCTCTTTGCCAGCCTTAGGCGCAAACAACAAAGCTAGTCCACCTGCTATGGCAGCACCAATGGCAGCTCCTGTAATAAAACCTCGTCCTCTGGCCATCTTAGCGCTTGCCTTTTTTGCCAAAGTGGCGCTTCAGGTATTTTTCGAACATCATCGCTACTATGCCGGGGTTAATGACAGCGCTCCTGACCTCATCGACCAATTCGGCAGCTGTATCGGCGCTTTCTTGGACCTTTGTGGCAGCCAAGCGAATTTGTTTCATCGCTGTAATTAAGCCCACCAAGAATACTACCGTAAAGGTTATTAGTATGATTAAGGCAATCGACACTAGAGTTATAAGAACTATAAGTAATGTTTCCATTATTGGGTCACCCTTTCTTCTTTATTGAGCTAACTTTGCTCTTTATTGTGCTAGCTTTATTTATTATAGCACTTTGGGCCTTGGGCATTTGCGAAAAGACATGCCGCTCGATAACCACCCACTCGTTTTTTTCGATAACACTATTGGGTACCACATGGAGCTGGCCATCTTCGCCCAGGATGCGAGTTTTTTTGATGTCCATTTCTCTTATTACACCGACGGTTTTGTTATCGCCAACCTTGACCTTATAGCCGACCCTGAAGTCTTTGTCGTTGGCGAGCTGCAAGCCAGCCATTAGGTCGCTAACGGTCGACGATATGCCAGACGAAAAGCCCAATAGCAAAATGGCAAACGAGCCGGTAACTGCCAGTGCAACACTAGACAGGCCGAGTATTTGCAATACAGCAATCAGTAGCAGACCCCACATCACTATTCGTAGTAGCGTAGCCATAATTTCCTGGAGGCCAACTGGCCAGTGCGTCAGACGCAGGCTAGCTTTTAAAAAGCGCGATACGATTTTAATAATTATAAAGCCGAGCAATAGCGCCACTACGGCAGCTGGTATTTTTGGTAGTATCTGGGTGGCAGATACGGTCACACCATTGAAGCCTGTCAATACGTCGGATTGTAAATTTTGCATTTATATTACTCCTTTAGTAATTTAATCATAAGCTGGTTGACTTTAGAAGGGTTAGCTTGGCCTTTGGTCTGTTTCATAACTTCGCCCACAAAGAATCCAAGCACTCGAGCATTGCCAGAGCGATAGTCATCAACTGGTTTGGGGTTATCTAATATTATTTTTTTGATGATGCCCTCGAGCTCTGTATCGTCAGAAACTTGCTTTAGTCCTTTTTGCGCCACGATATCGCTGGGCCTATCGCCGGCCACGATATCAGCAAAAATCGACTTGGCTATTTTGGAGCTAATGTCGCCATTCTCGACGAGCTCTATTAGCTCCGCTAGGTGCTGCCCAGTTAGTAGAGGCTTTTTGTTGCTGGCAAGGATAGACTGATAATCGCCAACCAGCCAATTGACAGCTTTTTTGATTAGCTCGGGTTTTTTGAGGGCCTGCTCGGCGTCTTTGAATATCAAGATAGTCTTGGGCTGAGCTAGCAACAGATCTTGTTCGTCGGCGTTTAGATTGAGCTGAACTAGCTCTTTGCGAACATCAATTGGCAAAACCGCTATTTGGCTCTGAATTTGGTCGATATAACTTTGGCTTAAGGTTATTGGTGGAAGGTCTGGCTCTGGGAAATAGCGGTAGTCGTTGGCTTGTTCTTTGCTGCGCTGAGAGAATGTCACGGCCTTGGTGTCGTTCCAGCCTCTAGTTTCTTGCTCAATCGCTCCACCTGACTCCAGCACCTCTATCTGGCGGGCTATTTCGTAATTTAGAGCCCTTTCGGCATTACGAAATGAATTGAGGTTTTTGAGTTCGGTTCTGGTGCCGAGTGTTGAGTCGGTACTAACGGAGACATTTAGATCAAATTTAAAGTTGCCGTGCTCCATGTCGCCATTACATACACCGAGGCTAGTAACGATATTATAGACTTCCTGCAAGTACCGCTTGGCCTGTTCGGTACTTTTAATTTCTGGCTCCGATACAATCTCAGTTAGTGGGGTGCCGGCTCTATTAAAATCGACTAGGCTGTAATCAGCTCCGTCGGGGTGAGTTAGCTTGCCAGCGTCCTCCTCAAGGTGAGCGTGATGAATACCAATTTTTTTGAATTCCCCGCCTACAAGTATTTCGACATAGCCGTTTTTAATAATCGGCTGATCCATTTGGGTTATTTGGTAGCCCTTGGGCGAGTCCGGATAAAAGTAATTTTTACGGTCGAAGCTAGTGGTGCGGGCTACTTCGGCATTAAAACCTTTGGCGAGCTTGATGGCCATATCGATGGCCCCTTTGTTGATTACCGGCAAGGTGCCAGGCAGAGCCAAGCAGACCGGGCAGATGTTGGTGTTGGGCAAAGCCCCACGGCTGTCGTTATTACACCCACAAAACATTTTGCTATTTGTGGCGAGCTGGGCATGGATTTCGATACCGATAGTTGGTTTGTATGTGCTCATATTGTTACTCCTAATTCTCGGATTGCATTGCCTAGGCTGGTTATCGCCTGCTCGACCTGGGCGGGCACCAAATCGTGCTCGACATTGTGGGCCAGCTCGTTGCGTAGCTTGTGGGCGTTCCAGACGGCATTGATATTGCTAAACTGGTGGCCGCCGCTCTTGAGCCGCTCACCCATTGTTTCGCCCTTAAAACCCTTACCGACCATGCAATAATCTAGCAACTTATCGGCCTCATAGAGGGCTGTTTTAAGCCCCGATGGGCCGGCATTTTTCATGGCGGTTATTTCTGCCCACTTAGACTGCACCAGCCCGACATTAAAAGCACTTGGCTGATCATCGTTATTGGCACCAGATTTGTACTGCTTACGAATTGGCTTGGCTTTTTGCTTGAGGATAATGGATATTAGTATTGTCATAACTACCAGGGCAATAAGAAATGAGATTGTCGAGGTGTTCATAGCTTGAGCTCCTTTGCGCTATTGTGCCAGTCGCTACCCGATTGGATGCGCTTAGCAATAGCCAAAACCTTCTTGTCGTCGCCTTGCTTGCCGATAATTTGTAGCCCCATAGGTAAGCCGGTGGCGGAGTCTAGCCCAATCGGAATACTAATGGCTGGGACACCAGCGAGGTTTGCAAATACTGTCAGTAGGTCGGTCTTGTACATCTCGACAGGGTCGGATTTGGACCCGAGCTTAAAGGCTGGCTGGAGAGTAGTTGGGATAAGTATTGCATCGTTAGCTTCAAATACTTTATTGAGGGCTTCTATAATTAGTGTCCGAACTTGCATTGCTTTTTTGTAATAGGCGTCGTAGTAGCCGGCCGAGAGCGCATAAGTGCCGATGATGTTGCGGCGTACTACTTCGGGGCCCAAGAACTGGCTACGGGTTTTCATGTAGCTATCTAGTAGGTCCTTGCTATCCTTAGCCTTGCTGCCGTACCTTACGCCATCGTAACGCTCCAAGTTGGAGCTGATCTCAGAAGGCACCAAGACATAGTAAGCTGCCAGGGCCAGCTCTAGTGGCACCAGCTCGGCAATACTAGCTTCGGTTCGGATATCAAGTAGGCTGCTATCTATCGCTGCAACGCCCCTCGATGCCACATCAGAATCTTCGTCGTCATAAAAGACAGCTTTCAGCTTGCCGTCGGGGTTTTTGTCGCTAAGAGTTTTGTCGCTCAAGGCTATGGTGGTGGAATCCTTGCTATCCTTGCCGGCAATAACTTCAAAGACTATCTGGGCATCTTCGGCAGACCGAGCCACAGGGCCAACGCAATCAAAGCTACTGGCCATCGCAATTACCCCATACCGACTAACAACTCCGTAGGTTGGCTTGAAGCCTGTTACGCCGCAGTAGCTGGCGGGCTGGCGGATTGAGCCACCGGTATCGGTACCCAGGCTAAATATACCAAAATCGGCTGCTACCGATGCGGCCGAGCCGCCCGAACTTCCGCCCGGCACTCGGTCGAGATCCCAGGGGTTATGTGTGACATGATAAGAACTATTTTCGGTGCTGCCACCATGCGCGAATTCGTCTTGATTGACCTTGGCAATCAAGACCGCGCCAGCATGGTCGAGTTTTTCGATAACAGTTGCTGAGTAAGGCGGACTGTAGTCTTCCAGTATTTTACTGGCGGCCGTGGTTCGGATTCCTTTAGTCATGAACATATCTTTGGCGGTATAAGGAATGCCTTCGAGCAGCCCAATCTCTTCCCCGCTGGCGATTTTGGTATCGACCTTTTTGGCTTGCTTTAGGGCTTGGCTTTCGCAGACCGTCAGAACGGCGCGGATTTTTGGGTTTAGATTACGGATTTTACCAATGTAAAATTCCGTCAGCTCTTGGGCCGAGATTTTTTTGGCTACCAGTAGCTCGTGAGCTTCTGTGATAGATAAATAATTTAAGTCGGGCATTATAGTACCTTTTTGACCTTTATGTAGCCGTCCTGAAGCTCTGGCGCACTGGCCAACAAAAGTTTTGGGGCGATTGCGCATTTCTCGACCAAGTCTTCGCGCCAAACATCGGTCAGCCCCGTAACCTGAGAGGTTGGCTCGACGCCGGTCGTATCGGTGTTTTGTATGGTATCGACAAAATCCAAAATCGAACTAATTTCGGTGCTGGCTACTGCTAGCTCGGCATCGGTTAGCTCAATTCTGGCTAGCAGTGCAACCTTTTGTATTTCGTCTAATGATAACTTTGCCATATCTGTTATTTTAGCAGATTCTGGCCGAGATTAGTACTTGCGATGTCATTTTGCCGAGGAGGTCTGAGGGGCAATTATAAAAGCCAAGATAACGGCGTAAATAATTGCAAACCCACACATCACCGACGGTATTGCTAGCTCAGACGATGGTACTACCCAATAAACAATTCCGGTCGGGACTAGAAACGAGAGAGTTCCGATACCGAGCCAGTGTAGTGAGTTGCGCCTAACTTTAGATTTTTGCTTACCAGCTAGTACAAAAACAATTGCGAGGGTTATCAATAGTAGCCCAAAGTAGTAGCTAGAGTATACAGCTGTGGCTGTTTCGGACAAAGCAAATATCACATAATTGCCGGTGCATATTGAGTTATTGATAGCACTTGGGGCAAAACCAAAAAACACCGCAAAGCCGGTTGCCGTAAGCAGCGCCAAGGCGCTCGACCAATGGTTTTTGCGGCCAGCCAATTCGTTGGCCAGCGTAACTCCTAGGGCCGGCAAAAAAGTAATTGCCACAAAGCCTATGCGCGAGGATACATCAGTGATGAAGCTGCTATAGCTTCCACAAACAAAAAATTCGACGAGCTGAAATACTGCCAGCAGCACCAATGAAGCCGAAATAATATTCTTAATCCTCGAGGGCTTGATACGCAAAAAAGTGTATATCGCCAGAGCTATCTCGACGACGAAGGTAATTATCATCACCAGAGGGCTGAAGCAATATAGGGTATTTTTGTTTCGAGTGGTTGATTTTTTTGTTTGTTTTTTATTGATTTGAATCATAACTTGTTACGCTTAATTGTATCACAAAGCGAGCTTTTTGATAAATCCCCTCTCATCTAAGGTGGTCACGCCTAGGCTTTTGGCCTTATCATACTTGCTACCCGGGTCTGCGCCATAAACAACATAGCTAGTCTGGCTGCTGACTGAGTTGGTTACCTGCCCTCCTCGCGCTCGTACTTTTGCGCTTGCTTCTTCCCGGCTTAGCGAGCTCAGAGTTCCTGTAAAAACCCAGGTTGTAGAGGTCAGTTCGCCCTTGGCTTTTGGCTTGGCGGTGGCAACTACGACTCCGTGGGCTAGCAGCTGCTCGACCATTCTTATGTTATGCGACTCGCCTAGCCAGCCGATGAGGGAATCAGACACGACACCACCAACTCCGTCGATACTAGCCAAATCGTCGGGTTGAGCAACCAAAAACTTGGCTAGGCTATGGTAGTGCTGGGCTATATCGTTGGCGGTTTTGGACCCGACATGGCGAATACCTAGGGCGTATATAAATCTCCCTAGCCCCACTTTGGAGTGCTCATCAATAGAGTCGATAAGGTTCTGAGCTGAAGTTTCGGCGAACCTCTCGAGGCCAAGCAGGTCGTCTTTGGTTAGTTTAAAAATATCGACAGCGCTAGCAACTAGCCCTTCTTCCATCAATTGAGCCAGGATCTTCTCGCCCAGACCATCAATATCGAAAGCCGATTTTGACACAAAATGTATAAGCTGTTGCCAGCGAATTTCGCCGGTTTGCAAATCTGCCAGTCGAGCCACTGCCTCACCGGCGGGGCGTACCACAGCAACTCCATCGATGCTGGTTGGCATTTTCCATATTTTTTCATTTCCGGTTCTGAGCTTGGTGATAGGCTCAATCACTTCGGGGATAATATCGCCAGCCTTTTGAATTATTACGGTGTCACCAATGCGCAGGTCCTTGCGAGCAACTTCGTCTTCATTATGGAGGGTGGCACGTCTAACGGTACTGCCAGCCACATTGACCGGCGTCAAAACTGCATAAGGTGTAACCGCACCCGTCCGCCCAATACTAACTCTAATGTCTTCAAGTATTGTAGTGGCGGTTTCGGCTGGGTACTTGTAGGCGACGGCGCCACGAGGTGCCTTGCCGGCCACGCCGAGTGACTCAAATTCGGCATTATTATTGATGGTAATTACGAGTCCGTCGGTCTGGTACGGCAATTTCTGACGCTCGCCAGACCACTTGGTAATGTAGGCTCGAATCTCTGCCACACTCGATACAACTTGGTCGTTTGGCTCCACCATAAAGCCGAGCTCGCGGGCCATATTGTGCTCGTCTGCATGGCTGGTCAGACCCGGCAGATCCATCTCCACTGCGTAGGCAACAAATTTTAGATTGCGGCTGGCGGCTACTGCTGGGTCGAGCTGGCGGACCGTACCCGCTCCGGCGTTACGCGGGTTAGCAAATAATGGCAGGCCGTCTTTGGCTCGCTGAAGGTTGATATTGTCAAAATCTTTTTTGGGTATTATGACTTCTCCGCGGATTTCAAAAAAATCATAAACCTCAGCCGAGACCTTATCGCTCTGGCGCAACTTTAGTGGTACGGTCTGAATTGTCTTAACGGTATGAGTAACGTCTTCGCCAATCTTTCCGTCGCCGCGCGTTATAGCGCGTACAAACAGGCCTTTTTCGTACTGCAGCGCCATAGCCAAACCATCCATCTTGAGCTCTATATAATATTCGAGCTTAGTTTTTTGGGTGAGCTTATGAACGCGCTGCTCCCAAGCCTCTAGCTCGGCAATATCGAAAACGTCATTTAAGCTGAGCATTGGGCGTTGGTGTGGAATGCTTTTAAATTTTGCCGAGGCCTTACCGCCGACTCTCTGAGTTGGTGAGTCGGGCGTTATTAGATCCGGATAGGCAGCTTCGATTTTGGCTAATTCTCGGGTTAGGCTTTGATAAACCTCATCTGTAACCGACGGATCTGCTAGCACATGGTAGCGGTAGCGGTAGTCATTAATTACCCCCGAGAGCTCCTTGGCTCTGTCCTTGGCCTGGTCTTTATTCATTCAAGTCTCTGTACATCTTGGATTGAAATATAAAAAATATCGGCACAAAT
>SICB01000011.1 GCA_009691555.1 Patescibacteria group bacterium
AATCAACAGATTGAAAAATAATCACAAATATGTTAGGATTGTATGGTTATTTTATGTTAAAAATAACTATATGGTCCCATCGTCTAGCGGCTAGGACACCGGGTTTTCATTCCGGCAACCGGAGTTCGATTCTCCGTGGGATCACCATAAAAAACGCCTGAGCTCGTCTCGGGCTTTTTTTATAGGTATTCCCGCACGGTGAATTGAACTACCGAAGGAGTTCGGTGTTCGAGGAGTGCAGATAAAGATTATTTATTTCCGTTCTCTCTCCTCTGTTTTCTGTGTTGCCGACACCAAAGCCCCAAGTAAGCATCGCTTCAATTTATATTTTTTATTTATTACCACTTTTGCTGCCAAAAGTGGAGCAAAACCAACCGACTGTGGCTCGCTCCAATAAGCGCCCCAGACTACCGGGCAATCTGATTTAAGAATAAACTTGACCTGATTGCTAACGCTTCAGGTCTTCGAACAATCCTTAAATGCTTTATCAGCCCACTAGTCTGTTGCTTTCTTGGAGCTCGATGTCGGTAGAGGACAGGCAAAAGTGGTATTAAATGAGATAGTTAATGATATTGGTTCGTATTAATCAAAGGTATTATTACCGCCTCTGTACCCCTACCCCTGTGTAATCGTTGCAATCAGTTCGTTTTCGCCGATATCATTTTTGACTACACTACCCTCAGTGGTAGTTGCCATTACTTTGCCGCTACCCAAATTGGCGCTAAGGTTTTTAACGACCTCGCCGGTCCCGAGGTTTGTAATACCACCTCTGTTGCCTACAAAATAGAACTCATCACCGGTCGAATCGACCGCCATAAACCAGGGCCCATTAGCGATATCGCCATAGCCAGTATTACTAGAGTTGGCAAGTGCTGGATTAACAACCACAAATGATCCACTACTGATACTCCACTGATTATTCTCACCTTCGCCATCGCGAACTTGGGGCGATTTGCGAATATTGAGTTCGCCGGGGTCAATGCGGTACACTCCTTCGGCGAAGCTAGCTTCCGAACCCACCGGTAGCGACTCTATCTCGAGCTTTTTAGATTCGTCAGTGTTAGGCCTTTGAATTTCAGCCGACTCAACTGCGTCGATGCTTTCTCTTGAGCTCATTGCGACATGTGCTAAGCCAGCAATCGACAATACTGACAGTACAGCGGCGGCGAGTTTTCTTTTTCGGCTCATCGCGGTAGATTCGTGCTCTGGTTTTTTGGGTGTATCTAGAGCCGATGGTGGTGGCTGGCGTTCTGCAGTTCGGGGTGTTCGTGGGGGTAATGGTCTTGGGTTGAATTCTGGGCTCATAGGTTATATTTTGCTCAATTTATAAACATAAGTATATCATAGCTTGGTTATAAAAAACTGAAGCGTTAGATACTAATCAGGATATCACCGCTGGCCACTGATAATACTTGTGTTTTATTATTGACATCGTATCTGCTTAAGCATAAACTTAATCATATAAATACGAAAGTACTTAAAAAGAAATAAGAAACATGCATAAACATATATTTAAGCACAGTCTGCTCGCTGCCGTAGTGGTACTAACCGTGTCTGGTGCTGTACCAGCCCTGGCTGTGGGCCAGCAACCGTCACGAGCCCAAGAAGCACAACAAAATGCCCAAACACGTCAGGAAACGGCTGAGGCCAATGCTGAGGGGCGCAAAGAAGCTGCCCAGACGCGACCGGCAGATACCAAGCTAAAAGTTTGTGAGAACCGTCAAAAAGCTATTACCAATATAATGGCCCGAATGGCTGACCGTGGTACTAAGCAACTCGCTGTATTTACCAAGATTTCAGAACGAACCCAAGCGTTTTATGCATCTAAGGGCAGAGTGCTTAGCAACTACGATGCGCTGGTCGCCGATGTAAATACCAAGCAGGCTGCTGCTGAGGCGGCTGTTGAGATAGTAAATAACGCAAGCGTCGATTTTAGCTGCGACGTTACAAACCCGAAAGCAGTAGTTGCCAGCTTCAAAGAAAAGATAAAAGCCATGAACGCTGCCCTTAAGGAATATAAAACAGCCGTCAAGAACCTCATAGTGGGCGTTAAGTCGGCCCAAGGTACAGAGTCATCCGAAGGGAGTCAGCAATGAAATCGCGCGCAAAACAAGCGAATTTTTCAGCGACTAGGTTAATTGTAGTTTTGGTTGTCGTAGTGGCTCTTGGTTTTGTCGGCTACACCGTCTATAGTAGCCTGTCAGCTAATAATGAGTCGGCAACAACCGCTGCTGTAGTAGCTGCTCCTGAAATCAAATCTACTAGCGATCTAGATCAAGCCAGCGCCACGCTCGACCAAAACGACCCAAGTGTCAGCAATAACACTGACGCCAGTCAGCTCGATAACGAATTGTCGTCATTTTAGCTTCATAACAAATTATGGAGCCATCTCGTCCGGACAAACCAACTAAGCCTGCTGTTCAACCCACCCCAGTGGTTGATACTAGCCAACTATTCCAAAAAGACGCTGCCCCGGTAATTACAAATCCCAAGCAAAATCTTTTTGCTCGTCTAGGAAAGAAAAAACTACTGCTCATCGGCGTAGCCTTAGGAGTGTCTATCTTGATAGGTGGCATAGCCTACGCCCAGTTTCGTAAACCCGACAGTAAGCCGACAGATCAACAATCGGCAGCAGAACAAGCCGAATCGACTGCAACAGAAAAGCAGAATGGAGATACCTCCCAAAATCCTTCTGATCAAACAACCTCCCCCGAAGGCACTTCTGCACCGTCAAATACTACTGCGCCATCAACTAGCGGCACCTCCGGCGGTTCAAGTACTGGCGGAACAGGATCGACAACCTCACCGCCTAGTACTGGCGGCGGTACTAGCTCTACAGCCCCTAAAACATACGATATAAGCTATACCAATAGTTGTTATAGTCCGGCCAATGTGACAATCAAGAAGAATGACACAGTCAAATTTACCAATAACAGCACTAATAATATGGAGCCAGCGTCTAATAATCATCCATCGCATACGCTGTACTCTGAATTTGATGCTAATAACAACATAGCTCCAGGCGGTACGTATTCGTTTACGTTTACAAAGACAGGCTCTTGGGGCTATCATGATCACTCGAAGCCTAACTGTACGGGCACAATTACTGTTCAGTGAGCTTTTAAACCAGCGCCGGAAAGATCTGTAATCTATTGTAGGATACAAATGTTTTAATTCTTACTGGCGCAATTCATACGGAATAGGGCTTTTTAACTTACTAAGCTTAGCACCACGACTGATTTTATAATGCCGCCGGCACTATAAATAGATCAAAAGATATCAAAAGATATCAAAACAACTGCAAATATCTTCGTTTTATTGTAGTATTAAGGTAAGGATAACAATTATGGCTACTACAATCGCATTTTTTGATGCCACTACATCTGAAAAGACTTCTTTTGAGCGCTATTTTACTGGCCCAAAATACAAGCTACATATTTTTGATAAAACCATCGCCGAAGTACCGCTATATGAGTATAAGGATGCCGATGTTGTGAGTGTATTTACAGCCAGTAATGTCGATGCTCCGACAATAGCCAGCCTACCGCGGCTAAAATTTATTGCAGTCCGAGCCACCGGCACCAATAATATCGATACTAAGGCCTGCCAAAAGCACCAGGTAGCCATTAGTAATGTGCCGGCCTATGGCCAAACCACCGTTGCCGAGTACACGATTCTGCTAGCGCTGATGATGGCGCGCAAAATGCCAGCTGTCATGGGTTCGGTCGAATCCGGACAAATCGACTACCGCCGGCTCACGGGCTTTACTTTGCAGGGCAAAACACTTGGTATTGTCGGTACTGGCAAAATCGGTATGTCGGTAGCCTCTATAGCGAAGGCCATGGGCATGCATATTGTCGCTTATGACCCCTACCCCAATGAGGCCATGGAAGATAAAATTGGCTTTAGCTATGTCAGCCTGGTCGATCTATTCAAAGGCGCCGATATCGTGACCTTGCACGCCCCGCTAATGCCGGCCACAAAATACATTATCAATAAAAAATCATTGGGCCTAATGAAAGATAGCGCGATACTAATAAACACCTCTCGCGGCGAGCTAGTGAAAACAATCGACCTAATCGAGGCTCTTAAAAACAAGCTTATTGCGGGGGCCGCCCTTGATGTTATTGAGGGCGAAAGAACCCTCGATGTCGATACCGAAACCGATTTGCTGCTGGGAGACAAAAAAACATCATTTGAAATCGCTGAGCTAGATGTACTCACCAAAATGAATAATGTCATTATATCGCCCCATAACGCCTTTAACTCCCATGAGGCACTGCATATTATTCGAAAAACAACCGCTCAAAACATCCATGGCTTTTTGAGCGGTAACTCACAAAACCTAATTAAGCTTTAGCTAGCCTATTATTTACCATTAAGCTTATGCTATAATTTATAGCAATATGGGCATCAAAAGCATCACACCTAGCCAGGTTCTAAACTCCAACGGCGACCCTACCATCAAGGTAACAATGGTTGCCGAGAACGGCGTTGCGGCTTATTTTACCGTTCCATCTGGAGCGAGCTTGGGCAGCCAAGAGGTTGCTCAAAAAACCGATGGCACCGATAGCTACAACGGCAAGAGTGTCAATGATATCATCAAGCTTATTGCCGGCGTCGTTGCACCGAAATTTATTGGTTACCCCATTGGCCACCAATCTGACTTCGATAGCCTGCTGGTTGCTCTCGACGGCAGCGAAAACAAGCGTAATCTTGGTGGCAACACAATCTTGGCGATGTCGGGGGCGTATTTCAAGCTCAGCGCCAAACTAAGCCAAAAACCGCTTTGGCAATACATCGCCGAAGACCGCAAAACCAACCCGACTTTCCCGCGGATATTCGCCAACCTGGTGGGCGGTGGCAAGCATGCGCCAGGCCTTGATATTCAGGAGTTTATGATTGTGCCGAAGTCCATCAAACCGATTGAAGCAATCGAACAGATCGTCCAGACATTCCATACCCTAACCACCATTATGGTCAGCCTCTACGGGCCGGGAGCGCAACTGTCTGGGTCGGAGGGTGCAATCGCGCCGATTGGGGCCAGCACCGAAGTTGTGCTTGAGGCACTATCAAACCTTAATGCCAAAAACGGCAAGACCTTTGAAATAGCCCTAGATGTAGCGGCCAATAGTTTTTTTGATGGTAAGAACTATAATTTTGAAGGCCAGAGTATTCATGCTAGCGATTTGCTGGCAGTCTATCAGGGTTGGGATAGCAAATTTGATATCTACTCGATCGAAGATCCTTTTGCTGAGGCTGATCTTGAGGGTACCGAGCTGCTCAAGACTATGCCGAAAGACAAAAAGCCCTTCAAGGTCATTGCCGATGATTATACGGTTACCAACGCTAGCTTGATTGCTGAATTTTCTAAAGACAAACTATTTGATGGTGTCATCATTAAGCCTGATCAGGTAGGCAGTATTAGTGAGATGTTCGCTGCTATTGATGCTGCTAAGCAAGCTGGGCTGGATATTATTGTTAGTCATCGCAGTGGCGAGAGTAATGATGATTTTATTGTAGATTTGGCCTACGGAATTGGTGCCGCCGGAATCAAAATAGGTGCCCCAAACCATGGCGAAAGAATCGCCAAGTACAATCGGCTACTCGAAATCCAGTATTCGCTCAACTCTAGCCAAGAGCAACTCGACTCGACCCTAGAGCTAGACCAGAAACCAGCCGCTACCCCAATAGATTCGGTGGGGATTAAGACGGCGACGATGGCAAAACCGACTCCCGTCGAAAAGCTACCAACGGAAGTAGCAACGGCAGCCCCTACTGAGGCTGTGGAGGATGCTGCAACCCCAAAGATAACTGCTAGCGAGCCAATCGTTTTTGCCAGCACGCCTGCGCAACCTAGCGTATCTCTCGCCTTGCCAGCGCAACCTAGTGAGGTGTCTCAAATTGGTGCTGTGCCTGCTCCTGTCGACACAGAGATGGCACCAGCAGAGCCGAGCCAGCCAATGACACCAATTATATCCCACGTTGTGACTAACCCACCCGAGGCTCCGATGCCTACCCTGCCAAAAGAACAAGAAATGCCATCGGGCTCAAGCATCAAAAATGCCACTATCGCACTAACTCCTATCGCCAGAATTGCCCAAGAGAACTCTAGCACTGCGGTTCCTCCTGTTAGCGGATTGTAAGATTTGCTATAATAGCATCCAAACTAAGGAACATAAAATTGAAGTTACCGAAAAACGCAAAAAGCCTAGTCAAAAAACCACTAGGCAAAGTGTATTATAAGTCATTTATAGCCCTAGCATTTATTGTTGCGGTTATTGTGCTCGGTGCCGAGCTATACCTCGCAGAGCCCGTGGTAGCTGCCGAGCTGCAAAAGCAAAAAATTAAAAAACTAAGCTCTAGCTACTATAAGAGTTCGACTCCGCCAGTTATTATTAGTCCGTCAGCAATAGTGGCAACGCCAATTGAGATCAATAAAATTAATGGCACTGTGCATTTACCAATACTGCTCTACCACAAAACCCCAGCTAATTTTGACTTTCAGATGAAGCACTTGGCTGATGCCGGCTACACACCAGTATTTATGCAGGAGGTCTATATGATACTGGCTGGCAAAATGGTCGGGCCAGCCAAGCCAGTTGCGATTACTTTTGACGATGGTTTTAGCGACCAACTGCAGGCCACCGAGATACTAAAAAAGTATAATTTTAAATCGACCTTTTATGTTTTGATCGGCGGTGAGCTGAGCGGCTGGTGCGTAGGTGTCGAGCGCAAAGTAACCACCTGCGGCGACTCGTACCTTAATTGGGCTCAAGTTAAAACCCTGCAAGGCTCTGGGCTTATCGAGGTTGGCTCGCACACAGTCGATCACCTCCAGCTAGCTAGCCTCAATGAGGCGGCGCAAAGGTTCCAGATATTTGAGAGTAAGCGAATCCTAGAGCAAAATCTGGGAGTTAGTATTCTGAGTTTTTGCTACCCTTATGGCAGTTTTAATACAATCACCGAACGCCTCGCCAAAGAAGCTGGTTATAATAACGCCACTACTACGGTTGGTTCGGAATACCAAAACCCAAACTCGCTATTTAGGCTTAGTAGAATCCGTGACACCAAAGATTTGCGCTAAAAAAAACAGCTGGATTATTTGCTCATTAGAGCTTCGATGGCGGGAAGCTTAACGCCAGACAAAAGCTCCAGGCTGGCACCACCGCCGGTACTAACGAAGCCAAATCTGTCGCGCATTGCAAGCTTGCTAATAAATGCGGCTGTGTCACCCCCTCCAATAACAGTTTCGGCGTCGTTTTTTCGTAGAGCTATCATATGCGCCAAATCTCTGCTGGCCCAAGCAAAATCTGATATCTCGGCCATACCGAGAGTTCCGTTCCAGAAAATCGTCTTAGCCGATTTAATGATTGGCCAAATGCTTTTCATTGTTTCTTTGCCAATATCCAAGGCGATGTCATTACTTTCGATTTTGTCGCTGGCAACGTGCCGGTGCCGGACGCCGTGCTGGGCTTTTTCGGCCACCACAAAGTCGGTGGGCATAATCAGCTCGGTTTTATTTTGCTTGGCATATTCAATGATGTCTTTGGCGGTAGCGATATAGTCTTTTTCGGTAATGCTCTTACCAATCTGGTAGCCTTGGGCCTGCAAAAATGTATTGGCCATTGCCCCACCAATTATTACGGTGTCGGCTTTATTGAGCAGGCTTTTTAGTACCTCAATTTTGGTTGATATCTTGACGCCACCAATGATGGCCACAAATGGCCGGGCGGGTACATTGAGTAGCGCGGTTAGCTTTTCGAATTCTTGTTGCATCAAAAGGCCTGCAGCATGCGGCAAAAACTTGGGTACCCCAACCATGCTGGCATGGGGCCTATGGGCGTTGGCAAAAGCATCGTCGACATAAACATCGGCCAAGCTAGCCAGTGATTTTGCAAAGTTGTAGTTGTTTTTTTCCTCAGCTTTGTGAAACCTGAGGTTTTCTAAAAGCAGTATTTCGCCTGGCTTGAGCTTGCCAACCTCGAGCTCGACTTCTGGGCCAACACAATCGTCTACAAAGCCGACGGGCTTTTTTATAAGATCGGCTAGCACTTGAGCGACAGGCCTGAGGCTAAGCTTTTTATCATACCCGTTTTCTGGGCGTCCATTGTGGCTAACGAGTATGATTTTAGAATTTTTGGCTAGTAGTGCTCGGATGGTAGGAACACTCTGCTGAATACGAAATTCGTCTATGACCTTGCCATCCTCGACAACATTATAGTCGACCCGCAAAAGCACAGTCTTGCTGGCAAAGTCGATATCTTTTAGTGTCATTAATTTTGCCATAAGCTTAATTGTATCACTCTGGAGCTGAATTAGATTGTGCCTTGAGTTTGGCCTCGGCACTCTTGTTGTGCTTGATTGAGTTTTGGATTGGGATGCTAAAACCAAATTCACTACCCTTGCCTGGCTTGGATTTAAAAATAATTTTACCGCCCTGATCTTCGATAACTCTCTTGACCAGATAAAGGCCCAGGCCGGTGCCATCGGGTCGGACTTCTTTGGCGTTTCTAGCTCTGAACATTTTTGTAAATAGTTTTGGCTGTTGGTCGGCAGGAACACCAATGCCATTGTCGATGACCTTAAATACTATTTGTTTTCCAACCCGTTCTAGCGTAATTTCAGCCTTACCTCCGCCCGAGGGTGGCTGAGAATAATTGATGGCATTATCTATTAGGTTCATAACTACCTGTCGAGTTTTGTTTTCATCGAGTAACATTATTGGTACTTCGGATTTGGGCTTAACCAGAGCGATGTGGACTTTTTTGGTAACGGCAAAGTTTTTGAGCGACTCAAACTCTTCGCTGACAATTTTGTACAAATCTAGCTTTTGGGCGTCGATATAAAATTTACCGGCCTCCATACGGCTGATATTTAGTAGGTCATCTATTAGGCGCGCCATTCTGTTGCTGCCGTCAAGCACCAGCACAATAGTCTGTTGCTGCTCTTTAGTCAGCTTCCCAAAATCTCCCTCGTCGAGCATGCTGACATAGCCCTTGACGGTCGTTAGTGGAGTCCTGAGCTGGTGCGATGCCATACTAATAAACTCATCTTTGGCTTCGTCGAGCTCCTTGAGCTGGAGATTGGCTTGCTTGAGGTTGCTGGTTGCCGAATCAACCTTGTGCTGGAGGGTGGTATTGAAGTTGCTGATTTCTAGAAAAGCATTGGCGTTTTCTAGCGCAATGCTCAACTCCCCAGCAATAATTGTGAGGGTCTTTTTGTCTACTTCATTATATATTTGTCCGCTTTGTTTATCGCCAAATAAAATGTAGCCAAGAAAGCCCTCGCTGGTCTTTAATTCTAGACAAATGGTAATCTTATGTTTTTTGAGCACCTGAAGCTTTGTGCCTGGGCTCAGGTCTTCGCTGTAGTTCAGGCCACCGGGAAGCTGTCTGAGATCTTCGAGTAGCTTGGTGCTGGCAACTATCGCCGAATTGTTGGTCTTAAAAACCATCTCTTTTTTATTAAAGACAATAACATCGATGTGGGTTATTTTCATTTTATTTTGAAGTTCCTTGGCTATTTTTGTGCAGAGGTCATTAATAACTATTTCCTCGACTAGTATCAGCCCAACCGAATTGATAAGTTGCTGGGGGTCGTACTTGTCACGATAAAAAACCGCGTCCGTAGCTTTTTCGAACAACAGCCTAATCGGCTGAAAGGTGAAAGCCAAAAATATAGCCAGAAGAGTGTAAAAAACCTGCAAAGTCGATGCCGGAGTATCGCTCGGCAAGATTCTCGTCAGCACCTGAAAGGCTATAACACCATAAAGCACACCGATAATAGCCATTGAAAAAATAAAAGCTAGCGACCTAGTAACAATTACGCGGATATCCATAAGCTGGTGCCGCAACATAGCGTAGGACATGATAGCTACCATTGGAATCACAAAGATTGGAGTTATCGAAGCCAGCTGAGTGATACCTACGACCGGGAGTATACCGGCTATAATTACTGAAGGTACAGCAAGTGAAATTATTGCAGCCAACAGATACATGGCTTGTTCTTTCCTCATACCATGTGTTTTTCTTGAGCTTTGGACTATAGAGACAATACTCCATACGGCGTAGGTCATAAGGTATACCACGAAGATTGTATAAACCAAGCCTGTCTTTATTTCTGCGGCATATGCTGTAGCCGATGAAATATTCAAATCGGTATAACTCAAAATAACTAATACAAAAGCTGGTACAAATAGAGCTATTTTTTTGAATTTTGTAATCTTGTTTTCTATTGGAAAAGAAAAACTAAAAAGCAATAAATAGTATGGGATTAGTGCACCGAAGACCACCGTAGTCCGGGACCAAAAAAGAGCCATATTTAATTCGGCTGTGATATTCGCAAAGATATTCGCTATAGTCCAGCCGGTAAGCATGGTTGTAAAGTAAAAGAACTCTTTGTTTGAACTTTTTTTAGAGCTGTTTATGAATACTAAAAGACCAAGAGAAAATGTAAATAAAGCTGTAATAGCCAATAAATAGTTGGTAAGCATAACACTAATAGTTTAACAGAAATAGATACCAAAATAATAAAAATATCCCCTGGTTATTACCAAGGGATATTCAAAATTAAGACCTCTTTTTTTCAGGCATATTCGCTTGGGCCGTGACCAGGCAGAAAGCCTTTAGTCACAACCGTGTAGTAAAACTGCCGATCGAGCTCTATTAAGTCTCCGGGCGTCTGCCTTAATGTGATCTTGTGAATCATATCTGGCATCCATTCGTTGTTTAACGAGCAACAATCAAATGCAGCGATGCCGTGATTGCGAATCACGAAGTTATCTAGCTCATCAAGCAAAAACGAGCTATAGTGTTGTCCCTGCGAGTCGGGTTTTACTAGCAAAGCGCCGAAGTAATAGATAGTACCTTTGGCGTAATGCTCAGGAAATTTGGCCTTAAAGTAGTCTGGCGAAATCCAGTCGATGACGCTAAGATCGGTGGCAACAAGTACCATCGCAACTGCCAAACCATCATCGTCCCAGAGCACAAACTTAAGCATGCGCTCATCGGTCATTTCTGCTACAAACTCGTGTTTGCGCATATACTGACGACAAGGCGAAGTGGTACGTAGCGGCTCGAAAGCCAAATCGTAGAGCTCCCAAAATTGCTGGGTAAGCTCTGCGCTAATTTTAGTTTCACGCGTTATTCTCATGCAAGCCTCCTAGTTGGTTGCTACTTTGGCGATTCCGTAGGCTACTCCACTAGCTAGCCAAATGAGCATTGCAATTTTTAGCTTTCTTGGAAGTGTTCCAAAAAAGTATGGGTAGAGGTATGGCATTGCCCAGGCCAGACGGTTGACCATTAGGCCAATTATCATAACCACTAAGGACTTACTAACCGTACCTTTTACCACAAGAAATGCTCCAAAGTAAAACGGCAAAAACGAAACCACATAGAGCGCAATGAATACATCAAAACGAACATTGTACTCTTGCTCGGCTTTGTTGTTGAGTTTATCAAGGCTAAGGAAGGCTCTGTGGCGAAGTGGCCACAATACCAAGATAGCCAGGATTGACAGACAAAACCTAAATAGTATCTGGACGCCGATGTACTGACAAATCGAATTGATTATAAGTAGTGGCACCACAAATACCATTGCACGGACTATGGGTGGGGTTTTATAGGATACGCTCTGCATGCTTCCTCCCTTCTCAATGTGCTGTCCTTGTAAGACTAGTGCGTATTATACTATAAATCAGCTATAATGGGTTACAATGGCTACTATGAAGATAAGTATTGTAAATGGTTCTGGCGAGGGGGCAACCGAGCTCTCGGCATTTGATAGTGCCCTGATGGATGCCGGCATCTCCAATCAAAATCTAATTTATTTGAGTTCAGTCATACCGCCAGGCAGTGATATTGATTTTGTAAAACCGAGTTTTAGCGATAAAGATTTTGGCAGCAAACTCTACATCGTTATATCTGAAATGCGTACTGCAGTGCCAAATAAAGAACTTTGGGTAGGGGTGGGGTGGGTACAAGATGTTGATACCAAGAAAGGTTTATTTGTAGAGCACCACGGCGATACTGAAAAACAGCTGAGAGCCGAGATAACTAAATCGCTGAGACATATGACCTCTACCAGAAAAAGTGCTGATTGGGGCGAAATAGAAATGGCTACAAAAAGTGTAGTCTGCAATAAAAAACCAGTTAGTGTTCTGATTGCGGCTGTTTATCAATTGCAGAGCTGGTAGACTATTTTTTATTAGTGGCAGACGGCTTGGTAAATTTAGAAAGATAGAAGATATAGAATATTTCTAAGATACCAGCGGTTGATAGTATTATAAATACCAGAAACCAGACTTTTTGATCCTTTTTGACGGCGATCCACAAGGCCCAAGCTTTCCAGGCGGTTGCCCAAACATAAATAAGCAGTAACCACCAAATGTTTTGTTGTACGATTAGGTTTAAGTCCATAACATATTTATACGCTACTTATGTTATAAAGTCATCATTTTTGAATTAACTTATGCACGATATCTGTTATACTTATGTTATGAAAAAAGCAATACAGCATGCCAAAAACCTAAACAACTACCAAAAAATACTGTTCACATGGGCCATTACATTGTCGCTTGGATATTTTGTTAGTGTTATAACATTTCAAAATACGGTGGCCTTTTTTGCTATTTGGGCGGTGCTAATAACGATTGCGCTGGTGGTTCAGCTAAAACTTGGAGGCTTTGGCGATAATAAGACCAAACTCATACAGGCTCTTTGGCTGCTAGTAATAGTACTGCCAGGGTTTGTGTTTAATTATTTTGAATATAAAGGGCTAGCGCCAGTAATCGGCAATGGCTTTGCGGGCTGGCCAGCAACTTGTGCGGTCGCAATGGTAATTATTGCAGTAATATACAAATTTAATTTAAGCTATTTTTTATTGGCCGGCCTGTACGCCTTTTTGGCACTTGTGGTATATATGGTGTCGGGTACAGACACTCTGCTAATAATCAGTGGCCTGGGCTTCGGGATAATATGCAGTATCGATGCCCTGCTTGAGAACACCAAGCTCCGCAAAGGGCTAGCTACCAAGCCAAAAAGCGGCTAGCAGATATCTGCAGCAATAATTATATGATGCAATTGTTTTTTAATTAATCTCATAACTATCACTTTTGCTGTCCTCCACCGACATCGAGCTCCAAGAAAGCAACAGGCTAACGGACTAATCATTATCCAGGATTGTCTGAAGCCCTGAAGTGTTAACATTCAGGGCAAGTTTATTCTGGATAAAGATTGTTCGGTAGTCTGGGGCGCTTATTGGGGTGAGCCACAGTCGGTTATTTTTGCTCCACTTTTGATACCAAAAGTGGTATTTAAATAAAAAATAAATTAAATTGAAGCACTGCTTTCTTGGAGCTCGATGTCGGTGTAAGTCAAAAACAAGTGAACTTGATATTTACTACTGCGCTCCTCGTACACCGAACCTTTGGGTTTCTCGTCCTTTCTCTGGTCATAAAAAAGACTCCAGACAAGCTGGAGTATTTTTTATGGTCGGGGTGAAAGGATAGCGTCCGCCGCGGCGGACTTTTCCCTGCGGTGCTCGGTAAATATTCAAGTGAACTTGATATTTACTACTGCGCTCCTCGTACACCGAACCTTTGGGTTTCTCGTCCTTTCTCTGGTCATAAAAAAGACTCCAGACAAGCTGGAGTATTTTTTATGGTCGGGGTGAAAGGACTCGAACCTTCGACCTCAGCGTCCCAAACGCCGCGCGCTAGCCAACTGCGCCACACCCCGTCGTCGAATCGCGCACTTCAGCTTCTCGTTTCGATTACTTCAAAACTGCCAGCTTACGTCGCGTTTCTCCTCTCGATTTACGAATCAGCCATGGGGGCTTAGTTTCATAAATCGTTTAAGAGAACACTAGGAATTAATTGATACTACTTTTAGCTACGCATAATTTTAACAAATTCTGTTTTAATTGTCGTAGCTTGTCTTCCTCTCGATGTAACAAACAGACTTTAGGGGTCTTGGTTTGTTCCATCGTGGAAGAAAAAAGCAAACACTATGGAGGGCCAGGCGGGATTCGAACCCGCGACATGCTGCTTAAGAGGCAGCCGCTCTAACCAACTGAGCTACTGGCCCTCGTCAGACAACTACTTTAATCTACGCATAATTTTAACAAATTCTGCTCCGGCTTCCGTAGCTTGTCTTCCTCTCGATGTAACAAACAGACTTTAGGGGTCTTGGTTTGTTCCATCGTGGAAGAAAAAATACTAGGAATTGTGCACTTAAAGCTTAGGTATCTGTTAGAAATCTATTGATTTCTAGCCTGCACTCTCGCTTTATTTCTCCTCTCGATGTAACAAACAGACTTCGGAGGTCTTGGTTTGTTCCATCGTAGAAAAAAACCGCATGAGTTTCTGCTTTATTTCTGCTCTGGATTTACTTTAGCAGACTTTAGTCTTGGTTTCTAAAAATCGTATAAAGCAACCCCTCTAATGGCTACAAAAAATATAAACTTATGGTGCGCCCTGAGGGATTCGAACCCCCGGCCTTCTGGTCCGAAGCCAGACGCTCTATCCAGCTGAGCTAAGGGCGCTTTAGCCAGGTTATTTTAGCATATTTTGAGCTCTCTTGCTAGGTCTTGTCGATATACCTAGCTAATAACAAAAGAGGCCTCTCAAAGACCTCTTTTGTTGCAATAGTATCAATTAAAATTATTTGACAGCTGGCTTTTTGGCGTCGAGCTCTCGTTTTACTGCAAAGTAATACACTGCTGCACCGATCCAACCAAGCAAAATTACGAGCACAATCCAAAGTGTCTTATCACTTTCTTGCTTCCAGTTGGTTCTTTTGAACACATCTATTAGCATAATAATCCAAAAAACAAATAGTACAAGGCCGGCAATGGCAAAAAAAGCCCATACTACAAAAAACACAGCTAGGGCTCCACCCGTAGCAGCTTCTATTGGAGCTGAATCGGCTGTGGTTTCGTAGCTATCAGTTGCGGCATGGGCTACAACTGGCAAAAGCGATGCTAGCGCACCCGAAACTGCACTGTATTTTAATATTTTATTCATTATTTCTCCTCTTAGTTATCTATTAATATTGCTTGTTAATATTATCGCACTGGCTGAGCTGAAAATCAAATATGAAGTGCCCAATGGGTACTGGGTGTTGCGAAATAAGCCTAAATAGTTTATAATTTTTAACTTGTAGGCGCTTATTTTTAGTCCTTGCACCTTTTTATTTCTTTTCATATCCCAAATTGATATTTTATTGTCAATTTGATCCAGTAAGTTGGCGCACTTTGTGCGCCGCTTCTGTATGCGGGTATCGTATAATGATTATTACTCCTGCCTTCCAAGCAGGTGATGCGGGTTTGATTCCCGCTACCCGCTCCATAAAAAAATACATCCCGCTTGTCGGGATTAATTTGTATCTGCGTTATAATAATTACGCAGGCCCCTGTAGCTCAGTTGGATAGAGCAACGGTTTTCTAAACCGTAGGTCGCAGGTTCGAATCCTGCCGGGGGCACCATATGCTTATGTTTTAAGGTCTGTTTGTTACATTGAAAACGAAGACAAGCTGTTTTCCATAAGCGATTTATGAAACCAAGACCCCTTGCCTTTTCTTCTTCCACGATGGAACAAACCAAGACCCCAAAGTCTGTTTGTTACATCGAAAAGGAAGACAAGCTACGTAAGCCGGAACAGAATTTGTTAAAATTATGTGTAGGCTGTAAGTAGTATTGATTAATTCCTAGTTTTTTC
>SICB01000012.1 GCA_009691555.1 Patescibacteria group bacterium
GTCATTAAGTGTGCCGACTGGGTGATAGATTTGGGCCCAGAGGGTGGCAGCAAGGGAGGTAACATAATTGCTCAAGGGACTCCCGAGCAAGTGGCAAAAATTGCCGGCTCTTATACGGGAGGCTACCTCAAAAAGACGCTCAAAAAATAAACCATCTTATTGGTTAATAGCTGTATAATAAATATTATGAATAACCGCATAAAAAACCTCAATAGCTTGCCGCTAAAAGCCGGCAAGTGTGTGATTTATGTAATGAGCCGCGATCAAAGAGTTCACGATAACCATGCTTTGTTACGCGCTCAGCAGATTGCGCTTGAGAATAAACTCCCTCTAGTTGCTGCTTTTAACCTTTTATCAAAATCAGGCGACAGAGCCAGAGAACATTATCAATTTATGATAGCCGGTCTTAGGCATGTTGAGTCAGATCTCAGAGCGCACGATATTGAGTTTACTTTATTTTTTGAAGATCATGCCGTGGGACTTCTGGAGCAGTTAAACAAATTGCAACCAGCCGCCATAGTTTTTGACTTTAGTCCGCTAAAAGGTCCTATAAACATCAAGAATTATATCGCAGATAATGCAGATTGTAGTGTAGAGGAGGTTGATACTCATAATATTATCCCAATCTGGATAGCCTCTGAGCATGAAGAATTCGCTGCCCACACCTTCCGTAGGAAAGTGCATCTAAAGCTTATAAATTGGCTTGAGGAGCCGCCAAAACTTCTTAAGCACAGTATTGCAATCAAGCCAAGCCTGAGACCCGACTGGGATCGCGCCGCTAAGATTGTGCAAAAAATAGATACAAACGGTACCACTATTAATTATGAAGCTGGGTCGGAAGCGGCTTTGGCTCATCTTAAAGAATTTATTAAAACCCGTTTAGCCGGCTATGCCGGAGATCGCAATAATCCTAACATCGATGGATTAAGCGGACTAAGCCCTTACCTACACTACGGTCAAATATCATCCTTGCGAGTAGCGCTTGAGCTTACCCATAACCACACTCCGCTTTTATTTAGAGAGCCGCGATTAGCTAAATATGAAGGCCAGCCAACGCTTGGTGATAGCATTGACGCTCTGCTTGAAGAGCTAATAGTACGCAAAGAACTGGCCGACAATTATTGCTATTACAATTCAAACTATAAAAAACTCGCAGGTGCTAAAGACTGGGCCAAGAAAACCCTAGCTGAGCATGAACACGACGACCGCGAATACCTGTATAGCCTAAAAGAGCTAGAAAATTTGAATACTCACGACGGAGCCTGGAATGCTGCCCAATCGCAGCTCGCCAAAACCGGCAAGATGCATGGCTACATGCGGATGTACTGGGCCAAGAAGATTTTAGAATGGAGCCCAAGCCCAGAGCTAGCAGTAGAGCATGCCAACTACCTCAACGACCATTATTCGATAGACGGCGGCGACCCCAACGGCTATGTGGGGGTACTGTGGTCGATTGCCGGCTTACACGACAGAGCATGGTTTAGTAGGCCAGTATTTGGCAAAATTCGCTATATGAATTATAACGGCCTAAAAAATAGATTTGATGTCGAGGAATATATTAAAAAATGGCTAGACTAGAAGACGACTCGGTTATAGTTATTTTGGGCAATCAGCTGCTCAAAGATCATCCGGCATTAAAGCAATACCCCAATTCTGCTATTATCATGATAGAGGCAGATGACTTGTTTTCAAAACTACCTTATCATAAACACAAGTTGATACTTGTTTTGGCTGGTATGCGTAATTATAAAATCTACCTCAACACTATCAAGCGAAAAGTACTCTATGTTGAGCTCAAGAAAGCTAGCATATTTAAAAATGAGCTGAAAAACATTGTTAAAACCCACCACTTCAGCAAGCTCGTCTGGATGACAGCTAGCGATAAAGGCCCCAATACCGTTATCAAAAAAATAGCTATTAGTCTGGGCCTAGAATTCCAGCAGCTCGAAAATGAACAGTTTTTGACGCCGCTGGCCATCAGCAAAAAGTGGTTTGATGAAAAACAAAAGCCAATTATGGATAGCTTCTACCGCTGGCAAAGGGTGCGCATGAATATACTCATGGCAGACGAAAAGCCAGAGGGCGGAAAGTGGAGCTATGACGAGCTTAACCGCCAGCCGCTGCCAAAGAATATTACACTGCCAGCAACAAGCCCAATAACAACAGCAAATTTTGAAACAGCCGCCGCTGATATTGAAAAGTTCTATCCCAATAACGCTGGTGATATCAAAGACTTTTGGTTGCCGACCACTCACCCCGAAGCAGAGCGCTGGCTCAAAGATTTTGTTAGCCAGCGCCTGAATAATTTTGGTCCCTACGAGGACGCCATGAAATCTGGCGAGGCATTTTTGTTTCATTCGCTCCTCTCACCAATGCTAAATATTGGTCTTTTGACGCCCCGCCAAGTAGTTGACGAAGCCACCAGAGAATATAAAAAAGGCAAAGTACCAATCAATTCCTACGAGGGTTTTGTACGTCAAATAATTGGCTGGCGCGAATACATGTATGGACTATATATGCACAAACAAGACAAGATAGTTGGTAATTATTTTGGTTTTAAAAAGAAACTCGAGCCTTGGTGGTACACCGGCGACATCCCAGACGATCTAGAGCTACCCGTAAAAGAAGCCTTAAAAACTACCTACAAGTATGGCTACAACCACCATATCGAGCGCCTGATGGTTTTGGGAAACTGGTTCTTACTCAATAACTACGACCCCGATGATGTCTATAGGTGGTTTTGCAGTCTGTATGTTGATGCCTACGAATGGGTAATGGTTGCCAATGTCTACGGAATGAGCCAGTACGCCGATGGCGGATTTACCGCCACCAAGCCCTATGTTTCGGGGGGTAATTATTTGCAAAAAATGGGTAAGTGGTGGCCCAACCTTAAGGCAGCTCAAGCCAGCAACTTTACTAGTCTTTATTGGAAATTTATCCACGAAAACCGCGACAAATTTGCTAAAAACCCACGTATGAGTTTGATTTTGGCTCAGTCAAGCAAGCGAAAAATTTAGCTAAGTCCTATCAGGATAGCACCAGCAACCATAATTACTGCCCCGCGTAATCTATGCAGGGCTTTTGCCTCATGCAAGAATACGTAAGACATCACCACAGCGAATACCGAGCTAAGCCTTTTGATTGATAGCACATAGGTCACAAGCGCAGTCTGTAGAGCCAAGAGCTGTAAGTATATGGCAGCAATAGTAAATATCGACGAAGAAATAATTAGACTTTTTTGTTCTTTAAGCCTGTAAAAGTCTTTTCGTTTTTTTATCAGCACTATTGGTGCTAGGAATAAAAAAACAAAGAAGAATACATAGAATATCCAAACCCCTACGCTTACAAGCTTTAGCCCAACCTTGTCAAATACAGAAGCCAGAGCATATAATGCTGCAGCTACCGCGGCTAAAATTGCAGGCTTAAAAGTAGCTATCCTAGATACAATCGAGAGTATATTCTCGTTCGGCCGCTTGTCTAGAAGAATACCGCCAACCACAACTAGCAAAATTCCTAATAGCCCTATAGGCTTAGGTTTTTCGGACAAGAAAAATACAGCAATTATTAAGACCATTAAGGGAGTGATTGATTGTATAGGAGCAATTAATGACAAATCACCTTTTTTTAGTGCTAGTAGTATTATTACGCTGGCCGCCGCTACAGAAGCTGCAGTCAATATTATTAAAATAAGTGCATTTAACGGTAATGAAATAAATTTTTCTGAAGCTATCATCCCTATTGCCAGCAATGAAGCCGAGCCAAAACCGTGTATGAACAGCGATACCGACATAGGGTCTTGCTTTTGAGAAATAAGCTTTTTATTAGTAAGACTTGCGACACTGTCGCTAAGTGCGCACAATAGAGAATATACGATCCACATACTATCAATAGTACTTTCAAACAAACATAAGAGCAAATAGCGTGTAGAGTGTTAATTTAAGCTCCAGGTTTTACCTAGAGCTTTATATATAAATAATAAATATATAATGCGAGTTGTGAAATCAATTTTGATCTGAATTCTTCCAGATGCTGATGTCGTCTAGCCAGGCGACACTATTGTCACAAATTGTAGCCAGAGTTTCTATCTCGAGATTCCACGGAGGCCCTCGAAGCACCTCAGCGTATCTTCGGGCCTCTCCGAGTAGTCTATCTTGGACTAAACCCTCTTGGGAATTAGACAGATCTACTTCGACTTTTATAAAGTCGTAGAGCGTGCAAGCCAGCTCGGCCTGTTGCTCTAATAGGAAACTACCGATTAAAGTTGTGAAATTCACTTGGGCTCCTAAGTTGTAGGGTGCAGATAGCGTTAATATACAACTTTTTTCAAAAAAAAGCAATAGCTAGACTCATAATAATCAAACCTAGAGTATAATAGAAGATCATGAACGTGATAGCTAAAAAGCTTCAGAGTCTGCCGGCCACAGCTGGGGTTTACTTTTTTAGAGATAAAAAAGGGCAGATTATTTATATTGGCAAAGCTTCGATACTCAAAAGGCGTGTCAGATCTTATTTTACCGCAACTCACAAAGATCAAAAAACACCGCTTCTAGTAGATAACATCGCTGATATCGATTGGATAGAGACCTCATCGGAGGTCGATGCATTATTTTTGGAGGCCGAGTTTATAAAGCGCCACAAGCCACTCTACAATGTCAGAGAAAAAGACGACAAGAATTTTATTTTTATTCGCATCACGATGCAAGAAGACTTTCCGGCGGTAAGCTTGGTTCGTCGTCCAGCCGATGACAAGTCGCGCTATTTTGGACCTTTTGTACAGAGCTATGGCGTGCGCCAGGCCTTAAGACACCTACGAAAGGTTTTTCCTTATTTCGTGAAGGATAACCACAAATACAGCTCCAAGCTAGAGTACCAAATTGGCGTGCTCCCGAGCCCAGATATATCTCGGTCTGACTATCGCAAACAAATAAGAAAGCTAATTCTGGTGCTAGAAGGCAAAAGCACCCAACTTATTGACCAGCTACAAAAAGATATCGGCAAATTATCTAAGGCCCGCCGATACGAAGAAGCCGCAGAGCTCAGGAATCAATACTTGGCCTTGAAGGCACTAAACAGCAGAGTTATTTTTGGGGGAGAAGAAAAAATCACCATCGGAGTAGATTCGGCACTTTTTGAGCTCGCACAGATATTAGAGCTCAAGCAGCCTCCACGCCGAATTGAATGTTATGATATCAGTAATTTTGCTGGCGGAGACAGCGTCAGCTCAATGGTGGTATTCTCTGATGGTCTGCCAGATACTAAAGCTTACAGACACTTTAAGATGCGAACGCGCGGTCCGAATGATTTTGCAATGATGCAAGAAACTCTTACCAGAAGATTTTCGGAGCGAAACAAAGCTTGGCCGAGGCCCGACTTGATTATCGTCGACGGCGGCAAGGGCCAACTTTCGAGCTCCAAAGAAACCCTTGATAGTATGGGCGTAGCGGTTTTGGCAGTAGGCTTGGCGAAACGCTTCGAGACATTGGTAGTCGACTCCAAAGATATCAGCCCTTCTGCCAGGCTACGCAAAGACGGTGACTATTATATCTTTAATTTTGAAGCTAATTCGGCTCTACTTCATTTGCTGCAACGCGTTCGCGATGAGGCTCACCGTTTTGCAGTTGGTTACCATACTCATGTCAGAAATACTCGCACCAAACGCTCGGTACTGGATGGTATAGATGGAGTCGGACCAGTCACCCGAAAAAAACTCATCAGGGCCTTTGGCAGTGTGGCTGGTATAAAACAAGCTCCCCAAGCTGAGATCGCTAAAATCGTCGGCAATTCTAAGGCCCAATCAATTATTTCGCAGCTGCAGCGATGACTACCATCTTATCTGTTAATATGCTAAAATATAGCCCATGATTAAAAGATTTTTATTTACATGGCTAGCAAACTTCATTGGCTTACTGATGGCTTCAGCTCTGCTAAGTGGTATCAATGCCGATAGCCTGTGGGTGGTGGTAATCGCCAGTCTGATATTTGGTATCGTTAACGCAGTCCTAAAGCCAGCAATAGTGATATTGAGCCTACCATTTATCGTAATAACTTTCGGTTTTTTCAGCTTGGTGATTAACGCATCGTTGCTTTATATTACCAGTGCTATCTACAAGCCCTTCCATGTCACATCGGCTGCGTCAGCTGTAGTAGCGGTTATTGTGGTTTGGCTTGCCAACTACGCCCTGAGCTTTATAATTGATAGAGACAAAATATGAAAGCTTTCTTGCAAGTAGCCCTAATTGTAATATCGGTTCTTATAACAGTATCCGTACTGATGCAAAATCAGGGATCTGGCCTAGGAACTGCTTTTGGTGGTGAAACTAATTTTTATCGTACCAAAAGAGGAGCCGAAAAATTTATGTTCTACGGAACTATCGCTCTTGGCGTAGGATTTGTAGTTTGCATAGTAGGACTACTAATAATCAAATAAATGAGCTCTTATACTGGATTTACTTTTCATAGGAAGTTTAGGGGTTTAAACAGGAAGTCTAAACTCTGGCGCGCCTGGACAATCAACTACCTAAATAGACATATCTTTGGATCCTGGCAGAAGCTTGGCAATGTACGCTGGACTCTACTGTCTTGGATATTTATTGTGACAGTTTCGCTTTGGGGAATAATCTGGCAACTTCAAGGCAGTGGGCTTTCTAGTCGTACCGAGAAGCCTGTCAGCGGAGGATTGTACCGAGAAGCAATTCTGGGACAGGCTAAGAGTATTAACCCACTCTTTCCTGAGAGTTCAGCCAGTGCCGATGTTTCAAGCCTAGTCTTTAGTGGGCTAACCAAGGTCAATGGCCAGCGAGAAATTATACCCGACCTAGCGGAGCGCTGGGAAATTAGTAGTGACCGCAAGGTTTATACTTTTTTCCTGCGCCCGGACCTAGTTTGGCAGGATGGAGTTAGGCTGACAGCTCAGGATATAGCCTTTACGTTAGACCGTGTAAAAAACCCCGACACCAGAAGTACTTTTGCCTCTAACTGGATTGGCGTTGACTATGTAGTGATCGACGAGAGAACTATTAAGTTTATTTTGCCTTCATCTTATGGTAATTTTTTGTCAAATACAACTCTCGGCATACTACCCAAACACAAGCTAGATGCTGTGAAACCGTCCAATATGAGATCGTCTGAGTTTAATCAAAGGCCAGTTGGTAGCGGGCCCTATAAGCTCAGCTTGCTAGAGGTAGATAGTACCGTAATAGACCTAGAGGCAAATGAAAAATACTATATCCACGAGCCATACATACCAAAAATAAGAATCGAACTATTTCAGGAGCAAAACCAAATGGTCGATGCTCTAATTCGTCGGCAGGTCGATGCTATATCGCAAGTTTCGCCTAGCGACGCATCTACAGTAGAAAAAATCGAAGGTATTGTGAATCATCGTATGGGGCTTCCTGCCTATGTTGGAGCTTTTTTCAACCTTAACTCTCCCGTGCTTTCTAATCTTTCCGTCAGACAGGCCTTGGCTTATTCGGTCGACAGAGATTTTATTTTCAAAGACATCCTCAAGGGAGAGGCCGTTCAGTCATACTACCCAATTCCTGCAGGCTTTACGGGTTTTAACCCTCTGGCCTTAAAATACGATTTTAATTATTCAAAAGCCAAAGAATTATTTGATCAGACCAAACTCGCAAAACCAACTATAAGAATCGTTACTCTCGATAGCCTTGTATACAAAAATGTCGCCAACTATCTGGCAGAAAGCTGGCGCAGCCTAGGAATTAATGTTGAGGTGATTGCCGCTAATCCAGTAGAGCTCCAGCAAAATTACATTCGCAGCCGAAACTACGATGTCTTACTTTATGGTCAAAATCTTGGTATCGATTCAGACGTTTATAGCTTCTGGCACTCTAGCCAAGTTAACGACCCAGGTCTGAACGTCTCGCTTTATAAAAATACGGAGGTTGACAAATTTTTGGAGGCCGGAAGACTGGCAAAAGATTCGGCCTATAAGGCTAGTCGCTACTCGGCCTTTGTCGAGCAGTGGGCCAAGGATTTGCCTGCAGTCGTGCTTTATAGCCCATACTACAATTACCCTCAAAGCGATCTCATAAAAGGCTTTGACGCCAAGAAGATTATCGAGCCTAGCAACCGCTTTTACAATGTTCATGACTGGTATATAAAATCTAAATAAAATTGCTTATTTAGAGTAGTAGAAATTGTAGCCGGTATCGTTTTGTCTATCCCAGTTGAACTCAGCCCTAAATAGATACCAGATGCTGTGGTAGGCATCGACACCAGCCCTTTGGCTTTCGTAGGTAAGCTTGTCGTTGGTTTCGATATTGTTATTGGTTCGGGTCAGGGTGGCACCTTCCGGCACACCCTCTATGGGCCTAACGCAAAATGTCGCATCTAGCGGAATTGTAACATTGAAGCGACCCTCGGCGTTAGTGGTGGCTGTCTTGCCACTGATACAAGTATCGAGCTTAATATTGGCAAGCGGCAGGTCGTTGAGGGTAACTTTTCCGCTGATTATCACGTTGTAAGATTCTGACGGCAAACCAAAGGGGTTGGCCGGAAGTATCGGCGCCGAGGGAATACCTGCAACGGCCTGTTCAGAATTAGCCTGGGCAAAGGTGGTGCCTTTGATCCAGCAATAATAGCTAGCATTCCAGGGCTGGGTTCCGCGCCTCGCAAAGGTATTATTAAATGCCATTTCTTGGATATCGCCTGGAGCCAAATAGGCCTGCGGGTACTGGGCAGCTAGCTCGGCCCCGACTGCGCCACGCCAAGTGCCAGAATCGTACTGGTACTTGCCAGTGTGGCCGCTAGGTCCAATTCGGTCATACCGCCCACCAGACTCACAGTAGCCGATTTTGTCGCGCCAAAAGTCTGGGTCGGTACCAAAAACCGGTATCCCGCTGGCGGCAAATGAGCTATAAACCAAGTACAGACCGGCCATAATAAAAATAGCCAAAAAAGAAATAATGACAGGCTTTTTTGTCATAGTGTTTTTAAATGACACGGAGCTAGTGGTTGATTTTTTTTTCGATTGTTTCATTATACTTATGTATTATTTTAATTGACTAACAAAATAAGTCAAATGGGTTTTTAATATCGCATAAAGTTGCTATGCTATTAGATATGGGCAACATACTTAAAGATTTAAAAGAAAAGCTCGATGGCGAGGTCGCAATCGATACCCAAACCAGAGACTACTTCTCGACCGATGGCGGTATTTTTAAGGTTACACCAAGATTGGTGATTTATCCGCGCAACGAAAAAGACGTAATCGAAACTTTGAGGTTTAATTATAATTTGCTCGATAGCAATCGAGCCCTGACAGTTACAGCCCGCGGCAAGGGAACCGACCAAGGAGGGGGCTCACTATCAGAGGGAATCAGCATTGTCTTTCCGGCTCATATGCGCAAGCTAGTTGCAATCGACAGCCAAACCGTTACGGTGCAGCCCGGTATGATCTACTCTAACCTCGAAGATGTACTCAATAGTCACGGTCGATTTTTGCCACCCTACCCCGCCAGCATGGACTTTTGCTCTATCGGCGGGGCCATCGCTAACAATTCGTCTGGCGAAAAAACCCTCAAGTACGGAGCAACCCGCAAATACGTCGATTCGCTAAGGGTAGTATTGTATAACGGCGATGTCATCGAGACTAGTCGTATCAACAAAAAAGAGCTTAAACAGAAAAAAAAGCTCCAAGACCTAGAAGGGCAAATATATCGCGAGCTCGACGATTTGCTTGAAAACAACAAGCAGCTTATTGAAGCGAGCAGACCCAAGACATCTAAAAACTCAGCCGGCTATGATTTGTGGGATATCAAGCGTAAGGATGGTAGCTTTGACCTCTCGCAGCTAATTGTCGGATCTCAAAGTACTCTGGGAATTATTACTGAGGCAAAGCTTATTCATATAGCCTATAATTCTAAAACCACTCTTTTGGTAGGATATTTTGATAGCATCAAAAAGCTGCAGCAGGCAGTTTTTGAGATATCTCCCTTGGCACCGAGTGCTCAGGAGCTAGTCGATGACAATGTGCTGAAGTTTGTTTTAGAAAAGCACCCCGAGATGATCAAAAACCTCCTACCCGAGCAAATGCCAAAGTTTGTTTTGCTAGTTGAGTTTGATGATATCAAGCCAAAAGTACAGGCCAAAAGTGCCGAACGAGCTAACATAATTTTACAAAAATACGCCTACCAGCAAAAAATTAGTTCAAACAAGCTCGAGCAAGATCAGCTGTGGAAGATTCGCCGCCAAGCGGCCGCGCTGATATGGACCCAACAGGGCCCCAAGAAAGCCCTACCAATTATCGAAGACGGAGTTGTGCCACTAGATAAGTTCGAAGATTTCGTAGAGAAAGCCTACATTATTTTAGACAAGTACAAGGTTAAGGATGCAATCTGGGGACACGCTGGCAACGGGCATTTGCATATTCAGCCATTCATGGACCTCGGCAATATCCGTGACCGGCACAAGGTCTACGCCCTGAGCGACGAGTTTTATAAAATGGTCTTGAGCTTAGGCGGGAGTATATCTGGCGAGCACAACGACGGCATTATGAGAGGATCTTACTTGCGCCAGATGTATGGGCCAGAAACATATGGGCTCTTCAAACAAGTCAAAAAGCTATTCGACCCAAACAACCTACTCAACCCCAGAAGCAAACTAGGCTCAACCAAGGAGTATGGCATGGTGCACTTGCGCAAAGAGTATTCGATGAAGCACCTTTTAGAACATCTTCCGGGGCTATCGTCTTTTCATTAGAGGCTTATCAAATAACCCAAAATCAGATATAATAACACAGCTCAATAGTTTTTTGTCTCCACCAATTCTGTGAAGGTACTTTACAGAATTGAAAGGAGTAAATATATGCTAATTGTAGCAATTGATCTTCGATTAATTGTGAAAATAAAAATATATTTAGGACGCATAGTTTTTTGTCTCCACCAATTCTGTGAAGGTACTTTACAGAATTGAAAGGAGTAAATATATGCTAATTGTAGCAATTGATCTTCGATTAATTGTGAAAATAAAAATATATTTAGGACGCCGCGGTGGTGGAATTGGTAGACACGCTAGCTTGAGGGGCTAGTGCCTAATATATCAGGCGTGGAAGTTCGAGTCTTCTTCGCGGCACCAAATAAGAATAAAAAACTCACAGTAATTATTTATTGTGAGTTTTTTGATGCCTCAACCACATTTTGAAGTAAGCAGGCCACCGTAATAGGGCCAATACCGCCAGGCACCTTAGATACCATCGAAGCGACGGGCTCAACACTAGAGTACTCGACATCGCCACCTAACTCACCGTTTTGCTCTGATGTTCCGGCATCTAGCACTATTGACCCAGCTTTTATCATTGCGCCGGTTACCAAATTGGCCTGTCCGGCTGCAGCAACCACAACATCGGCAGATTTTATTATCTGACTGGCGTTGGTTGTATTTATATCGATTCCGACAACATTAAGATTTTTATTTTTCAGAATTATCGATAGCGGTAGGCCGACCAATTTGCCCTGGCCAATAATGACAATCGCTTTGCCTTGCAAATCTATCTGGGAGCGCGCGATGAGTTCTAAAATGGCCCGTGGCGTAGCAGGAATGAGCTTGGCTGAGTTTGCACGAAGCAACTCTAGCGACTGATTGCTGAGTCCATCGACATCCTTGCTAGCGGGTATGGCATTGAGCAGCTCTTGATAACCCTCCAGGCCACGAGTGGGGAGCTGAACGATAATACCATCAACATCCTGCTTGCCCGACAGGGCAGTCATAGCCGACATGCAAGCATCTAAGCTTTGGCCAGTCCAATCTAACACTTCGCACGCTATACCAAGCTCCTTGGCCCTAGCGAGCTTCAGGCCTATGTAGGTCTTTGAAGCTAGGCTAGGGTTGTAGCTAACAATTACGAGCTTAGGGATTTTTCCGGTCAGTTTCAAACCATCTACTTCTGGCTTGATTTCGTCCAGAATGGTTTGGGCTATTTTGTTGCCATCAATTATTTTTGCCATGAATAGTATTGTAACAAAATTTAGCACGATTGACATCAGATAAACGCTATGGTATAAATTTATACACTACATCCGCAAGTTACCTACCGGGGGGAATGTTGATAAAGAGTACCAGTAACAAAGAAGGTGTCTCCAGTGCCGTAAAAGATAAGATACTATTAGATATGTCCATCCAAGCCCAAAGCGGAGAAGCAAAGGCTATCTTCACAGATCTGGCCGCCTTGCTAGGAGAAGAAAAGTTCAGTATCGTCATAAAGTACATGATGAGCGAAGTAGCCTTCAAGCTCATTACCGACATCGATAGCCCGCTACTTTCTGCGTTCGATGCGACACTAGTAGCAATTTTTGAAGAAACCGAGGCCCTAAAAGCCTCATACGAGCAGGTCATGGATGAAATGAAAAAAGACCTAGCTAATTCTACCAGCCTCAATGCTGCGCTGGCTTCCAAGCTCAACAGCCTCAATAGCGCTTTGGCATCAGTTCGTAAACGACTGAAGTGTGAAGGGATCAAAAATGAGCTCACAGCTGCCCATGAGCTAGCAAAGCGTTCGTCGCTTGGTAACACCGAGCGCAGCATCGTCGAGCTGGCCGACTGTATCAAAGATTCACTAATCAGCCTGAAGGGCATCTAGGCGCATCAGCCTAACCGACCTGGTACTTTTGTATCAAGTCGGTTTTTATTTACCAGGATTGAGTAGCCCGATTGATTACGAGCTGTCCGACAGGCTTTTAATTTTTACATTTCTTCTGGTCTTTGGTATGGCCAATCGCCAGGAGCATCCTTAAGCAGACCAGCAAATTGTTGTGCTGGGTCCAAAATGTATATTTTGCCACTGGTACCGCTGACATATCTAACCCATGAGTGTGCTCCAACCCCCGGCACGCTATTGCGGTCGATAGACACATCTCCGCTGATTAGACCATTATCTTTGAGTCGTTCTAGCAAGTATCCGGCAAGTAGTGCTTGGTGCCTACAGACTCCTTTGCCTTCTAAAATGAACAGACTCAAATCTACTTTTTGATTTCGGTACTGGTTGGCGGCTTTATTTGCAAACTCATCGTCATACTTCATGGATTCTAAAACTACCTCAAAAACCTCATCGAGAATCCCATTTTTAAAGTTCGAATTGACACCCTCTGCTTGCTGAGAATCTTGCCTAGCCCGAACTTTATCTAGGAGTTTGTTGTAGATACCATCGTAGATGTCTGCAGTTTTTTCGCGCTTGTCATTGACCACAATTTCTTCGCGTTCGCCAGCACCCAAATATACTCCTTGATTGATTCTTTCGTCCCTACCAATTACATGACGATTCTTATAGATACCATATTTACTAGGGTTCGATGCGGAGATATCGCCAAGCACCGATTCGCCGGTCGGCTCTTCGTAGAGAGCACTATTGAGGATCTTTAGCAGCTCGGTTCGGCTCATAGTCCGGTCCCAGTTGGCTTTGTTACCTTGTGGTAACTCTGACATTACTTAAATTATACTTTATAAAACTAATAAATACAGTTAATTATAAAAGCCCTGCAAAAGCAGGGTTTTTATAATGGTGGGTGATGAGGGATAGCGTCCGCCAGTGGCGGACTTTTTCGTAAAGTGCTCGGTAAATATTCAAGTGAACTTGATATTTACAGCTGCGCTCCTCGTACACCGCTAGCAGACATCTGCATCAATAATTATATAATGCAATTGTATTAACTAATCTCATTAGCTATCACTTTTGATGGCAAAAGTAATATAAAACCAACCGACTGTGCTTCGCCCCAATAAGCACCCCAGACTACCAGGCAATCTGATTCATAATAAACTTGCCCTGAATGCTAATGCGTCAGGGCTTCAAACAATTATGGATAGAGATTAGCAAGCTAGTCTGTTGCTTTCTTGGAGCTCGATGTCGGTAAGGGACGGCAAAAGTGGTAATTAATAAGAGACAATAAATTAAAATAGCAGTGCTAGCTTGGAGCTTTGATGTCGGCAAGACAGAGAACAGAAAACGGAAATAAATAATCTTTATCTGCGCTCCTCGTACACCGAACCCTGTGTTCGAGCCCCATCTGCCAATATAAAAACCCCCTGGCGGGGGCATTTATATTGGTGGGTGATGAGGGACTCGAACCCCCGACATCTTCGGTGTAAACGAAGCGCTCTAGCCAACTGAGCTAATCACCCGCGAACCTGATAATTATACTATCAAAGCTCTATTCTGTAAATATCAAAAAAAGACCCCCAAAGGTCTTTTAATAATATTTGGTGCGGGTGAAGAGACTCTAACTCTCGACCTCTTCCTTGGCAAGGAAGCGCTCTAAACAACTGAGCTACACCCGCATATTTAACTTCAACCCCGCAAAAGTTTGAAGGACTTTTTAAGGGAGAAGGAATTATTTTGTAAACTGGAGCTGAAATCTGACATGGTGGCGAGACTCGGATTCGAACCGAGGACACGAGGCTCTTCAAGCCACTGCTCTACCAACTGAGCTATCCCGCCATTGTTACTTCAATAATGCTACGGCATTTATATTCAATTGGCTAGTAATTTTGAATTGAATTATAAAAAGCGTGCCATTTAAGGGTATTTGAAAGAGCAAAGTACGCGACTAATCATACCAAAAAACCTGCCAAATTTCTACCCTTTTACAGATTAAGCAAGCAAGGTATAATATATGGCACGGGGCGCGTTGGCCGAGTGGTTAGGCAAAGGTCTGCAAAACCTTCTACACCGGTTCAAATCCGGTACGCGCCTCCATAAGAATACACAACTACCACGGGCGAGTGGTGGAACTGGTATACACGACGGACTTAAAATCCGTTTCCTTTAAGGATTGAGGGTTCGAGTCCCTCCTTGCCCACCATAAAAAACCCCCTCTCAGGAGGGGCTTTTTAATGGATAGGGTGGTATGCGAGAACCCTAGGTTCGGTGTACGAGGAGCGGAGAGTAAGTATGAAATTTATTTCCGTTCTCTGTCTTACCGACATCGAGCCCCAAGAAAGCAACAGACTAGGGGACTAATCTGCATTTAAGGATTGTTCGAAGACCTGAAGCGTTAGCAATCAGGTCAAGTTTATTCTTAAATCAGATTGCCCGGTAGTCTGGAGCGCTTATTGGGGCGAAGCACAGTCGGTTGGTTTTATATTACTTTTGCCATCAAAAGTGATAGTTAATGAGATTAATTTAAAAACGATTACACTATATAATTATTGCTGCAGATATCTGCTAGCTGTGTACGAGGAGCACAGCTGTAAATATCAAGTTCACTTGAATATTTACCGAGCACCGCAGGGAGAAGTCCGCCACTGGCGGCCGCTAACCCTCCTTGCCCACCATAATGAGAGTCCTGCTTTTGCAGGGCTTTTATTATCTATCAACAGTAGTATAATAGATATATAAATAATCGGAGGAAACATGACAGCTCTTTGGATAGTACTAGCAATA
>SICB01000013.1 GCA_009691555.1 Patescibacteria group bacterium
ATCAAATCCGGTGCCTGGTACTCTTACAACGACGAAAAAATCGGTCAAGGCAGGGAAGCCGCTAAGCAGTTCTTGAAAGACCACCCCAAAGTGATGCAAGATCTCGATAAAATCATTCGAGAGCGATCTTTTCCCAAATAGTTCTAATGGCCGTAATTACCAAGATATCACCACAAAAAAAGCGTCAGGGCTACTACAACATCTTTGTCGATGGCAAGTACGCGCTGGCGCTTTCCGAGCTCGACCTAACGGTATTTGGACTGCGAGTCGAGCAAGTCCTTACTCCAGGCTTACTCAACGAACTCCATCTCGCCCAGTCTAAGTCCAAGAGCTATAACTATGCCTTACGATATTTGGCCCTGCGGCCTCGTAGCATCAAGGAAGTCAAAGATTACCTGACCATCCGCAAAGACTTTAGTATTGAGGATGCCGACACCACGATTGCTCGACTAAGCGAGCAAAATTACCTCAACGACCAAGACTTTGCCGCAATGTGGGTCCGCAACAGGCTTCTCCTGAGGCCAAAATCTACCAGCGTCCTGCGACTCGAACTCATAAAAAAAGGTATCGATAACGATACCATAACCGAGGTATTGTCTGATCTCGACGAGCCGGCTCAAATTGCATCTCTGGGCGAGCTAATAACCAAAAAAATGCGCCAGCCCAAATACCAAAACAAACAAAAGCTTATTGAGTACCTCTCGAGGCAAGGTTATAGCTATGCTTTGGTCAAAAAAACCCTCGAACAGCTCGATTTGTTTAACGACTAGCTCCAGTATTATTGCAGTCAATACTGCCCAGTGCACCGAGCTGAAAAAAAACCGAAGCTTGGCGGTCAGCACAATTATTTACAAAAACACCATTAGCTCACTTCGAACCTAAGCAGGCAAGGCTTTCGTCGTTGCACGCCGGGCTTTGGCTCTAATTTGGGCATCTTTTATAATCACCTTATTGCCTTGCACCTCAACCACGGCCGAGCGGTCTATAATATAAAACGATTGTACAATTCTTTGCGGAAAGCGCACTACAACATGTATTTTGCTAACAAAAAATGTTTCGTAGTCGAAACTAAAGTCGATGACTCTACCAACTCTTTTGCCGGACTGCGTCTCGACCTTAGATCCCACTAGCCGGTACTTACTTGCAATCATTTTGCTTTGGCGCACCAGCTCGTCTGCCTCGGCGATGTCGTCTTGCGAGTTGATGATTATCTGCCGGTCGGTCGATACTCGAATGTCTTCGGGCAAGATATAGCGCTGCGACTTGCTCTTGGGGGCAACGACGGCTATTAGCTCAATCTTGAAGTTGTTTTTGTTTATAAGCCAGCCCACGACCTCAGCGACTGTTGCACCGTCGTGCACGCTAAAGACTTTTTTGCCGATAATGGCTGTTATGAGCTTTTGCATTACTATCATTATAACTGCTTGTGGGGTTTTTCGCTCGAACAGCAAATACCAGGTTAGAATCCTTGACCAATAGCCAAAAATAAGCTACAATAATGGCAGTCAAATTAATTAACCTTTTTGCTCCGACTTATATAATCAAACATATAACAAACCAGACGGAGACGATTTCGCACCAAAGCGAATGGGCCAAAGAGAGGAGTACTAAATGCGCAATTACGAAGTTGCAGTAGTCTTGCACCCAGATCTCGAAATTGATCTGGCCGCAACATTAGAAAAAATCGAAGCCGTTTTTACTAAAAACGGCGCCAAAATCAACAAAAAAGACAATTGGGGCAAGCGCAAACTAGCCTATACCATCAAAAAACAAGATTGGGGTATTTATGTTATTTACGAAATATCTATTGACCCCTCTAAGGTCAGCAAAATCAACCAAGTCCTGAGGATTACCGAAGAGGTAATGCGCTACCTTGTGGTCTCACTCGAAAACATCCGCTATATCACAGTACCTAGCAAAACATCTCAGACCAAACCCGTCGCCCAATCAAAACCAGAGGTTACCATGGCAGAGAAGCCACTAGCCGAAAGCGAGGCAAAGTAATAATGGCAAAAGATTTTAACCAAGCAATTGTTATGGGCAACCTGACCCGTGACCCAGAAATGCGCACCACTCCGGGTGGCCAAAATGTTACATCGTTTAGTATTGCAACCAACCGTAGCTGGCAGGACCAAAGCGGCGAAAAAAAGGAAGCCGTGGAGTACCACAATGTTGTTGCCTGGGGCAAACTCGGCGAACTCGTCAATACCTACCTCAAAAAAGGCCGCAAGGCGCTTGTTTTGGGCCGACTCCAAACCCAGAGCTGGGAAGCCGAAGACGGATCCAAAAGGCAACGCACCGAGATTGTCGCCAGCGACATTAATTTTGTTGGCGGACAAGCCGAAGGTGGCGATTATGCTAGCTCCGAAGCACCCAAATCTAACCCCACCAGCAAACCAAGCACCAAACCAAGCAAGGCCGACGAAGCACCTGTCGATGACATGGGCGAAGGCGAAATTAACCTAGACGACATACCGTTCTAAAGAAAGAAACTACTATGGCAGAATTTTACAAAACCAAGCAGAACAAAATATACAACGAAGATATCAACGGCTTCGACTACAAAGACGTCAAAACTTTACAGAAGTATCTAAATAGCGTCGGCAAAATCGACACCCGCAAAAAGACCGGCGCCAGCATGAAGCACCAACGCATGCTCGCGGTTGCCCTAAAGCGCGCCCGCCACCTCGGCCTTTTACCATTTGTTGTTAAGTAGGCAAATATGTACGGAGTAACAGATTTGCGCAAGGACACACTAATCGATCTCGATGGTGTGCCCTATAAAGTGCTCGAGTACGCCCAAAAGCAAATGGGGCGCGGTGGTAGCATCGTCAACACCAAACTCAAAAACCTCATCACGGGGCAGGTTATCGACAAGACCTTCAAAAATGTCGAGAAGGTCAAGCCGGCCGAAATTGGCCGCCAGAGCGTCCAATACCTGTATAGTATCGGTGGCAAAATTAGCGTTATGGACCAATCTAGCTACGAAACCATCGAGCTCGATTTGTCGGTCGATGAAAATATCCCAAAATACATCGTCGAGGGTGGCACAATCGACGCCCTGACATACGACGATAATATAATCGGCTTTGAGTGGCCCAAAAATGTCACCCTCAAGGTTGTTAGTGCGCCGGGTGCCGACAAAGGCAACAGCTCGAGTGCCAGCACCAAAGAGGTAACTCTCGAAACCGGCCTAAATATTCAGGCCCCGCAGTTTATAAAAGAGGGCGACATCATCAAGGTCGACACTCGTAGCGCCAGCTATATCGAACGCGCCAAATAAGCCGAGCAACAAAAAACAGAGCAGGTAATAGTTGCTCTGTTTTTTGTTATATCGTATTTTGTAGCTCATAAAACGAAAGCCCCGCAACCTTCGAAACCGAAAAAATCCTAAAACCGCATTTTAGTTGTGCCTAAAGACAGTTACATCGCCGTCTTTGAACTCGTAATCTTTACCTTCTATGCGGGTCTTACCCGCTTCGCCGGCACCAACCCAGCCACCAAAGGCAATAAAATCCTCAGAGCTCACCACCTCGGCCTTTATAAAGCCTTTTTCGAAATCGCCATGAATTACCCCCGCCGCCTGTGGGGCCAGTGTACCCCTGCGGATTGTCCAGGCGCGCGACTCTTGCTCGCCGCTGGTGAAGTAGCTAATAAAGCCGAGCGTTTCGTAGCCTAGCCTGACGAGGCTATCTAAGCCCGATTCCTTTTGGCCCAACGCCTCTAGCAGTTCATTGGCCTCACTTGCCGGCAAGTCCATTAGCTGAGCTTCGGTCTCGGCGCTCAAAAAGACGCTTGGGTTGGGGGCAACGAGCTCGGCCAATTTAGCCTGAAAGTCGTCATTGCCCAGGTCGTCTTCGGCGATATTGAATACATAAATAAACTTCTTGGCGGTAAGTAGCTGGAGGTCTTGGATGGCGTCCAAATCGAGCTCATCGGCGTGTTCCGATAGCAGCTCGGTTTGGTCTAAGAGCGACTCGGCGGCTTTGAGCGTTTGCAGTACCGCACCCAGCTTGGGGTTGGTTTTAAGCTCTTTTTCGGTGCGCGCCAGCCGACTCTGAACCGACACAATATCGGCCAGGCAGAGCTCAGTGCGAATAATATCAATATCGCGCTGGGGGTCAATTTGCCCCTCGACATGCACAATATCGTCGTTTTCGAAGGCTCGCACCACCTGTACAATCACATTACTCTCGCGAATATGGCTCAGGAATTTATTGCCCAGCCCGGCACCTTCGCTGGCGCCCTTGACGATTCCGGCGATATCCACAAAGCTGCAGCTCGCGGGTACGGTCTTGGCGCTTTTGCTGATCTCGGAGAGAGTGTCAATTCGTTCGTCAGGTACATTGACCACCCCCACATTGGGCTCGATGGTGGCGAAGGGGTAGTTCGCCGCCAGCACGCGGTTTTTGGTGAGGGCATTAAATAGCGTCGATTTGCCAACATTGGGTAGCCCCACAATTCCGATACTCAACGACATAGTTTGTACTTTTCCATAAGGTGTAATTATACCAGCTTTGGGGTTTTTATACTCGATGTTGTAATTTTTTAAGCATATGGGGTATAATCATATTCATATAAGAGGGTAAAGCAAAAAAACAATGGAACAACAGATAAATCCAGAACACCCTAAGGGCAACGACAGTCCCCAGACGATGGATGCCGATAAAGCCAAAAAACCCAAAAAGGGTATCAAGCTTTTTGCGATAGCGATAGCGGTAGCTGTACTGTCGCTGGCTGGCTATTTAGGAATCAAAGCCTACCTAGACGGCAATTTTGCCGGCAACAGCCTTAAGAACAAAAAAGTCTTTAACCAAGCCTTGGCTTCGTATAACGCCTTTCCGGGCATCTCCAACTTATCACCAACCGACCAAGCCTTGCTCAAGTCTCAAGTGCAAGCCAAGTACTTGGCGGCCTTTGTTGTAGGCCTTCAGCCCTCAGATAGTACAACAGCAACAGTCCGATCTCTGTTTGGGGACAATATGGTGGTAGCCGATATCGCTAGGATCATCGATAGCGATATCGACCAAAAGCTGGCACTAGCAAAAACTACCGGCTACTACGAGGGCAACTTGTACTATTTTTGGTACGACATAGTTTTTAATGGTGGAATCGAGCAAAAAAACAAAGACTATTCTCTAGATCAAGCCAAACAGTACCGAGACAAGCTGATGGGCAAAAAAATTACTCCAGAGGAAGCGTTTAAGCAGATACGCGCCGACAAGCGGCTGAAATTGCCCGACGAAGTCAATGGTTCAGGTAGCTTCGCGGGTCCAATAAACAGGCCGGGACAAACAGACAGGGATGGCAGGTACGAGTCCATCAACGCAGTGCTCGAGGCTCAGACAAAAATCGGTTTTACCGATATCAGCAACTTGGTGGCTGATACAGACTACCCCAAGCTGGGCAATAAAAAAGAGGTAGGCTACTTTTTGATTCAAATCACCAAAGTATTCAAGGGCCAAAATGACCTCGCTACATACGATAAGCAGCTAGAGCTAGCCAGGAGCCTAGTCAAATGAAGCACCTGAGGGTAGCTAGAATCGGCTTGGTGCTGTTGTTGCTCGCGCTAGGCTTTGTGGGCTTATCAAGGCCAGCTAGTGCGGCCGGTGCCGCCCCCTCCGACCTAAAAGTGGGTACTAGCTATCAGCCTCACTCTGGCTCTATTGTGGCCCTTCCGAGTGTCCCGTTCAAAGTTGAAGTTGTGAATGGAGGTGGTGTCCCCGTCACGAGTTGTCCATATGCTGGTTTCCATCTAAACTATATTTCCGCCAATAATACATGTGGCTCTAGCCCAGAAACGAACACCATCACGGGCGTCAGTACTGGCGCCGCTACTGACACTACCACTACTGAGACACTTTTCTGGACGCCTTATAAAGTTCGTAATTTTGACGCACTTATGTGGTGTGGGCAGGCGGGCGGTATAGCGGAAGGTAATTTTAAGGTTAGGGTTACTGTTAATCCAGGCGGCAACAATAACCAAATAACAGTTGGTGGCGTAACCAAATCCGGCAAATGGAATATTTTAGCTTATGAGTACGGGGGGGGCAATTTTACAAACACTGCTACTAACACTAATTCGATTGAAGCGGTCGCATATAACCCATATACCACATTGGTGCTATTTAATTTTGTCGAAGATCCCCCCACCACACCGTCGCTTATATTCACAGGCAAAATGGTTACTAATAAGTATTATAACGGCGGCGACCCCACTCTCGCCACTACATATGCCCCCGATGTTAATAATGCCAATGTCAAAATAACCAATAGCATCAATAACTGGGCTGTTAATTGCACTTCTGGTCTTGATGGCTGCCCTTCTGGTGCTAATGGCACCTTCAACCCCTTCACTTATCAAGGCCTGTATCAATGTGAGACAAACAAATATGCTTACAACTGCGGGGCGGCCAAGTACAAAAATACAGTCACGGTGCCTACGGGCTACAAAGTAAACAGCGTAACTGTTACTTACGACCTGACTACTTCTAACCCAGCCGGGACCATACCTGGCATTTACGCAGGCATCCCTGCGTGGCCTAACGAACCAACAACATTTACTTGCACGGGGCCCGACAATACCGGATTTTGCTCGGTGGGCGGTACAATCGATACATCAACTAACAAGGGCGGGCTGTGGGTCCTTGGGTACTGGGTCGGTTGCACCAACAACTGTGTTCAAACAAATTGGAGAGAGTATGCAACAAGAGTACTTTGGAGATTCGTCGATGCAACGCCGACAACCTACAAATATCCTTGGCTGCAGACCACTCAAGGCAATGTTGTTGCCAATGGTAAAATCAGTGGCAATATTGCAAGCGATACGCTAGTAGGCAACCGCGCCGCCACCCCCACCACCACCGCCAAAGAAGCCGAGTTTCTAATAATCTCCAAGGTCGGTGGGGGAGGACCATTTTGTAGCAACAAAAACTACATTCTGACTAACTCTTTGGCAACCGGCGGTTCCGATTGCGGCAACGGCTTGGGCTACTCGGTGCTCAATGTCGATTCGGTGGCTGGTACAGAAGACAAAGTTGTGGCTGGCGTTAAGGACGCCTACAACGCTTTGCCGCAGCCGAATGGTACAACTTGCAAGGGCACGGCAACATCAAGTACAGAGTTTACTAACCTCGCCCCCTTGCTAAATAGGTCCGCGACAGATTGCCCCAACGGCGTAATCATTAAATATACCAATGGCGCCGCCACCGCCACCACATACCTAGAAAGCATTACCCCAGTAAAAGGACGAGTAACAATCCTGGTCGAGAATAACCTGGTCTTGTCAGACGACCCCGTCTACGGCACCACGGGCTACACTGACCCAAGAGATGTCCCGAACCTCGCATTCGTCGTTAAGGGCAACATTGGTGTGGCTAACAGTATAACCAAAGTTGATGCCTCATTGTACGCCACCGGCACTATATCGACCTGCCAGTATTATCTTGCCTTCCTCTGTCCAGCTTTATCCTCCCAGCTCGTCGTTAACGGCTTCATGAGCGCGCAGCAGGGCTTCAGATTTGGCCGAGTCTTCACTAATGGCAGTAGAGACGCCGCCGAAGTCATCAACCTCACTCTGCAGAGTGTGGTGTATCCGCCCCCCGGTATCGACTACTCCAGCGTCTTCAAGGGCGATAGCTCCGTCAAGATCGACCCCAGCGAATACCCGCCGAGGTTCTGACCCCGCCCAAAAAAAACTAATTATTTGATTATACTTATGCTAAAATTATGCTAAAATTGCTATATGGAATCTTTTAATCAAGAACAGAACTATTTTGGACTTGATCTAGGCAACAGTAGTATTAAAGTTGCCCAGCTCAGGGAGCTCCACGGCAAGCCAACACTCGTAACCTACGGCGATATTGATATACCCGAAAACATCCTGTCGAGCGACTCACAAATAGACCAAGACAGAGTGGCGGAGTATGTTCGGCAGCTCGCCAGCGATGCCAATGTGTCGAGCAAAAATGTGATTGCGGCAATCCCTTCGACTTCGTCGTTCACATCTATCATCAGAATGCCCAAGCTCTCGCACGACGAGCTGGCCGAAAGTATTAGCTACCAGGCCAGCAAGTACATTCCGATTCCCCTTAATCAAGCCAAGCTCGATTGGGCGGTCATCGGCGAGTATCCCGCAACCGACGAGCTCAGCGTGCTACTGGTCGCCGCACCAAACAACATCGCCAACAAGTATCTTAATATCATCCAAAAGGCCGGCTTTGAGCTGCTGACTCTCGAAATCAACGCTTTAGCGCTAGCCCGCTCGCTAACGGTACCGAGCCAGCTTACCGCCAGCGTAATTATTGTCGATATTGGTACGCTTTCGAGCGACATCGCGATATTTACGGGCCCGGTACCACAAATCGTTCGCTCTATCGGTGTTGGCTCTAAGGCGATGCGCCGTGTAATATCACAAAACCTTGGTCTCGACGAAACCCAAGCCGACCAGTTCATGAAAAAATTCGGTCTTCAAGAAGACAAAATCGAGGGGCAGGTATACAAAACCCTCAAGCCAGTTATCGATCATGTCGTCGAGGAGCTCAACAAATCTATCGCCTACCAATTCGAAAGAAGTCCAGAATCTAAAATCGAAAAAATAATCCTGACCGGTGGAACCTCGGCGTTGCCGAACCTGCCGGCCTACATTGCCAACGCCACCAAGCTGACCGTCGAAATCGGTAATCCCTGGACCAACATCAGCTACCCTACCGATTTGCAACAGACCTTGGCTGGCATTAGCCTCAATTATGCCACCGCCCTGGGTCTGGCACTGAGGAACTTGACCCAATGAACATCCAGATCAATCTTTTGCCCGAGGCGCGTATGCTGAAGCTCCACAATAAGTCCAAAAAAACTCGCTACATCACAATCGCTTCCGTGATGGGTATTTCGGTTACTGCAGTTGCCGTGGTGCTAATAATGCTCCAGGTTTTTTTGGTTGGTACCTACGCTCAAGGCGAAAATAAAATCAAAGATCTCGATGCCACTATCGCTAAATCCGTAAGCACCGAGCAGTCTGCAGCAACGCTTCAGGCCAACCTTGCTTCGTTTTACTCTCTCAATAGCTCGCGCACCTACGCCAGCAGGATATTTTCGAATCTGTTTAAGGCCGTACCCGAAAACATCACAATCTCTAGCGTCAGTATCGACAGCAAAGATATGATTTCGATTTCCGGGACCACCAATAGCTTCCTCGATGTTTCAAAATTCGCAACAATTTTAGAACTTTACAATCTCGATTATTTGCCCCAACCAGATCTCGAGCGTAAGGCCGTCTTTACCGAACCAGCCATTGTATCTGTTAGCAAATCGGACGACGGAAAAGTATCTTTTTCTATCACCTGCAAGGTCAATCAAGCGCTACTCAAGCAGCAGAGGAAGCAGTAATGCCAGATAAGCCGAAGCCAACCAGCCCCAAAAAGGCACTGGTTGTACCAAAAACAGATGTCTCGCAGGATGATGACAAATCGACCCGCCGCTTCGTGTATTACATGATTGCCCTGATTGTTCTAATTATCATCGCCGGCGGCGCTCTCATTTACTGGCTGGCGGGCAATTTTGTGACCCAAACCAACAAAAACAAGGCCCAGGACAAAACTATCGGTCTGCTTGAGCAAAAAAAGCGAGACCTCGCTGAGCTCCAGCCTAATTACGACAAGATCACCGCTCCTGGCCCTAATGGTAAGTCGCAGAGCGCTAGCATATTGTCTGCTCAGCCAGAAAACGAAGCGTACAAAGACCTAATAGCAATGGTCGAGAGAATGGGTCAGGACTCTGGCGTTAAAATACCATCGATATCTAAGGGTTCAGCTGCCGCCACCACCACTACTACTACTGACCCCACCAGCGCAGTCATTCCGTATCAGATTTCGGTGTCTATCAATGGCACCTTTGCACAAGTTGAGGACTTCATTAAAAAGACCGAAAACTCGGCTCGTGTCATGGACTTCGTAACGCTCAGTATTGGGGGCTCAACCAAGTCTGGCCCGGTTACGACTTCGGCCACCTTTACCGTCTATTATCAGCCACCAGCCGATATTAGTTCAACCCAAAAGGAGCTCGAATGAAAAGAAAAAACATCATAACTATTATCGTCTCGGTTGTTATTTTTGTGCTCGCTGTAGCCTTGCTTTATAGATACCTCGCACCGCCCACCAAAGACAGTAACATCAAGTACACGGTACCACACCCGGTAAATCCGAATTTCAACGCCGACCAGCTTAAGGTGCTTAATGGTGATGTTGTTGATTATAGTCAAAACATCAAACCGCAGTAGGGCCTAAAAAAGCATGATCCTTTCGGCTGACATCGAACACAAGATTGAGCAAATTATTGCCCAGCAGGGCATCTTGAGCCCGGAACAGCTCGAGCAGTCCAAAATTGAGGCTCTCAAACAAGGTAAGAGTCTGATACAGCTTTTGGTCGACCAAAAAGCCCTCAAGGAAGATGATGCCACGAAGCTGATTGCGATGGGTTCGAATCTGCCTTTTGTGGATCTTAGTAAGGTCACAATCCCAAAAGAAGTGCTGGAGATTATTCCGCGCGATGTTGCCGAGAGCTTTTCGTCGGTCGCCTTTGGGGTTGTCGATGGCAAACTCAATGTCGCAACGCTCGACCCGCAGAATTTGCAAGCGATAGATTTTTTGTCACGCAAAACCGGCTACGCCATAAATGCCTATTTGGCATCGAAGAGTCTCATAGACAAGTGGATCAACAGCTACAGCACCGGAATATCGGAGGTTGTAGGCGAGGCGCTGGAGAGCGGAAATATTGAAGATACCCAAGGAATTGCCGACGACCTCAAGAAACTCGAAAAGTCTGACCCCAAAAAAATCGAGGGCATCATTCAGGATGCACCCATTACTCGTGCCCTTAATACTATTTTTGAATACGCCATCAACTCGAAGGCCTCGGATATACACATTGAACCTCGCGAGAAATCTGTCAAAATTCGCTTTCGCGTCGATGGTATCTTACAAGAGGTCATGAGCCTTCCCAAAACCACCGAGCCAGCACTTATTTCGCGCATCAAGATATTGTCCAACCTCAAGATCGACGAGCACCGTATTCCGCAAGACGGTCAGGCGCAGTACCGCGGTAATGGCAAGGAGGTCGATTTGCGTATCGCAATCGCGCCGATTTCGTTTGGAGAGCAGGTTGTAATTCGTTTGCTCGACAAGTCGGAGGGTATTTTGAACATCGACTCACTAGGCTTTAAGGGGCGTTCGGCCAAGGTGCTCAAAAAAGCCATCACCAAACCTTTTGGAATGATACTCTCGACCGGCCCCACTGGTTCGGGCAAATCAACCACTCTGTATGCCATCATCCAGACCATCAAGAGTCCAAAAATCAACATCGTGACTCTCGAGGACCCCGTGGAGTACAAAATGGATGGCATCAACCAAATGCAAGTCAATAACGCCGTAGGTCTGACCTTTGCAAATGGTCTGCGCTCGATTTTGCGTCAAGACCCCAACATCATTATGGTTGGTGAGATCCGCGACCACGAAACAGCCGACCTAGCCGTGCAGTCTTCGCTCACAGGGCATTTGGTGCTATCGACCTTGCACACCAACTCGGCCTCGGGCGTGTTGCCTCGGCTCTTGGATATGGGCATAGAGCCGTTTCTAATTGCCAGCACCATCAATGTTGTGATGGGGCAGCGTTTGGTTCGAAAAGTCTGTGTAACTTGTAGCAAGCCAATGCAAGCCACACAAGCCGCGGTCGATATGATCAACCGCTTGGTCGGCAATTATTTGCCCAAAGAGCAAAGCCAGTCGAAGCTGGTAGAGGAAAATCTTGGCTATCAGGGATTGCCAATCTTTAGTGAAAGAGCTTATACTCTATATAAGGGGGAAGGCTGCGCTGATTGCGACGAGGGCTACAAAGGCCGAATCGGCATCTACGAAATATTTGAGATGAACAAAGATATCGAACAGCTGCTATTAGAAGAAGCCACTTCGAGTATCATACAAGCCCAGGCTCAAAAAGACGGAATGCTAACCATGCAACAAGACGGAGTATTAAAAGCCCTGACCGGCATTACGACACTCGAGGAAGTCTCGAGAGTATCGGCCGACAGCTAATATAAGGAGTATATGGAACAAACAACCCCACAAGCAACAATCAGAATCGAGCCAATGCTCGACGAAGTCTTGCGCCGCGACGCCTCGGACCTTCATTTGCAGGTCGGATTACCGGCGATGTTGCGTATTGACGGCGCACTAATCAAGGTCGAAAAGCCGGTCGCTTTGAAGCAAAGCGATGTAGCGGCTTTACTGAATTCGATTTTGGACGACCAACAAAAGCAGATGCTCGAAGCCGATTTGGAGCTCGACTTTTCGTTCGCTTATGGCGACCTCGGGCGCTTTAGGGTCAATGCCTTCCACGAAAAAGGCAACCTCGCGGTTGCGCTACGGCTGATACCGGTGCAGATTCGCACCATCGAAGATTTGGGCTTACCACAAATCATCAACACTTTTACCGAGTTCCCACGCGGGTTGGTGCTAGTGACAGGCCCAACCGGTTCGGGCAAATCGACCAGTCAGGCCGCCATGATAGACAAAATCAACAGCGAGAAAGCCCTGCACATTATTACCATCGAAGACCCTATTGAGTACCAGCACCATCACAAGCAATCTATTGTTGTTCAGCGCGAAGTGCATTTTGATACCCTGAGCTTTGGTGCCGGCCTGCGCTCGGCCTTGCGTGAAGACCCAGATGTAATCCTGATTGGCGAAATGCGCGACCTCGAGACCATCTCGACAGCCGTAACTCTCGCCGAAACCGGCCACTTGGTGTTTGCCACCCTGCACACCAACTCGGCTTCGCAATCGATTGATCGTATGATTGATGTTTTTCCACCCCACCAGCAACAACAAATCCGAATCCAGATTAGCAATGTCCTGATGGCCATCGTTAGCCAGCGTCTGATACCAATGGTTGGGGGCGGTCGTATCGCCGCCGCCGAGGTACTGGTGGTCAATTCTGCTGTTCGCAATATCATTCGCGACGCCAAAACCCACCAAATCGACGCCGTCATTCAAACCGGCGCCGAAGCCGGCATGCAAACCATGGACAGCACCCTCACAAAGCTCGTTCACGAGGGCAAAATTACCCACGAAGTAGCGCGAGGCTTTGCCGTTAATCTAGAAGAATTCGAACGATTGATGCAAAGGTAGCCAGGCAATGATCGATTATATCTACACCGCCAAAGATAAGCAGACCGGCGAAATGCGCAAGGGTAAAATCAGCGCCGATAGCAAAACCTCGGCAGCCTCAATACTCGTCGAAAAATCTCTCTATCCAATTAAAATACAGGAGGCTTCTGAAGCCGCCCCCTTTTGGCAAAAAAGTCTTTTTGGCACGGGCATCAAAACCAAGGATCGCGTTATATTTACGCGCCAGCTAGCGACTTTGGTCAAGGCCGGCTTGCCGATAACCCAGGCAATCAACACCGCTATCGACCAAGTCGATAACCCAAAATTCAAAACGATACTTTATAAGATCGCCGCTAGCGTCGAAGGAGGGCAGAGCCTGGCTAACTCTTTTGGCCAGTATCCGGAGCTGTTTAACCATATTTTTATTAGCCTAGTCGATGCCGGCGAGCAGTCTGGTACGCTCGACGAATCGCTAATTCGCCTCGCCGACCAGCAAGAAAAAGAGCAACAAATACTCGCTAAGGTGCGCGGCGCTCTGATATACCCAGCGATAGTTTTTGCGGTCATTATTGGTGTGGTGATATTTATGGTTACGACCGTCTTGCCCCAAGTTGCCACGCTCTACAAAGAGCTCGGCCAGAAACTGCCGTTTTTGACCCAAATACTGCTTAGTGTATCGAATTTTATAATTAGCTTCTGGTATGTCTTTTTGCTGCTACTAATTGCGTTTATTTTTGGCTTGCGGGCCTATATCAGGACGCCACGCGGTCGCAAAGCCTTCGACCGCCTCAAGCTCAAGCTGCCACTGATTAGCCCGCTACTCAAAAAGGTCTATGCCGCGCGTTTTACGCGCACCCTCAGCTCGCTCGTCAATAGTGGGGTGCCGCTGCTAAAGGCGCTCAAAATAGCTGGTGAGTCGGTCGATAATGTTGTGGTGCAGGCTGTTATCGATAAAGCCACCGAAAAAGTCCGCACCGGCGAATCGCTATCGTCGGCACTCGAGGGCCACGAAGAGATACTAAAGCTCGTACCGCAAATGATCAATGTCGGTGAGCAGTCTGGTAGCTTGGGCGGAATGCTCGAAAAAGTCGCTAGCTTTTTTGAGGAAGAGGTCGACCAGACCGTCAAGAACATCTCGGGTATCATCGAGCCGGTGATGATTGTTTTTTTGGGCTTGGTGGTGATGTTTATAGTAATCGCGGTGCTATACCCAATATATGGGCTGGTCACGGTGGTCGATAGCAACTCGGCAGGCGGCGGCGCTGGTAGTATTCCGGCTGGCAAGTAGCCCCGAGTAGGCTTGAATAGCCCTGAAAAGCTTTGAGTAGCCTTGAGTAGCACCAAAAAAGGCGCGCTAGGCAGCTGCTATAACATTCGCCACAATTTCATCTTATAACCTTCGCTATAATTTTGCCCATAAGTAGTACCGTCCAAAACCAGCCTCCGCAGTATGGCAAAAAAACTATCAAAAAGCTATTGACGCTTATGCTAATAGTCGGTATTATTAAGCGTAAGGGGAAATCATAGTAACTAAAATTTATAAATAACAGGAGGAATAATGTTAAAAGGATCAAAAGGAAAAGTAAGTAGTAAAATTCAGCAAGGTTTCACAATTATTGAGGTTATTATCGTACTGGTTATCGCAGCCATTATTATGCTTGCGGTATTCTTGGTGGTTCCGCAGCTTCAAAGAACCCAACGAAACACCAGGGCTCAGACCGTAGGGCGTAATTCGCTTGCCGCCGCCGAGCAGCATGCTTCCAATAATGGTGGCACATATTCCACCACTGGTAC
>SICB01000014.1 GCA_009691555.1 Patescibacteria group bacterium
CTGACTGGTGGTAGAATAGCCATATTCTACCTGAAGTGTAAACTGCACTTACGACGATGGAGAGGTGGCCGAGTGGTTGAAGGCGCTGCTCTCGAAAAGCAGTATCCGCCTTAGGCGGATCGAGGGTTCGAATCCCTCCCTCTCCGCCATTCAAACTTACGAACTTATAAATTTAGATAAAGACGATATTTTTTAATAAAAAAAGAGCGATACAAAAGTATCGCCCTTATTAAAAGACCAAAGATAACTAGATGCCCATAAATTCCCTGATGTCGAAGACATCATAGCGGGTTTCCTCTTGCAATGCCCGCAAGGTGCTACCGTAGAACTTATCGAAGAAACACAGTAGCGTCACACCGATGTTTTCGGATACTAACCTATCGGCAATTGGCCCGTGATTACGCAGATCATTGCCGACCAAGAATATATGCATGGCGGGTGACGACTCGAGATAAAAATCTATGTATTGCTGGATATTCTCGTCGATGTCGCTATTGCCCACCTTGGGCTTGCGAAACAGCGACCAGTCTGGACCTTCGGCGAGCCGCTTAAAAAACTCTAGGTCTTGGTGCTCGCGCTGGTTCGCGAAAATGATGCTCTCAAGATTATAGCCCTTGCGCGGGTAGCGCTGCCTTAGGTATACTCTGCAGCATGCTGCAAGCCTCTGATAGGGAAATCTCTCTATCGCAGGCAGAGTCGAGAAGTCGTCTCCGTACCAATTACTGTTTACACTTGGGTTGTCTATGACCAACAGGCAGGGCTCCCTGTTGTTATATCTAGTGTGTGCTTCTCTGCGCTTAAATTTCTTATCCTGCTTTTCTCTTTTCGCAGCCAAATGACTAGATTTGTTCGAATTACCATTTGCGTTCATGGCTCTCCTCTGTATCTCCTCTGTAAGGGGTCAAGGTACTTCTAATATTATACAACTATTAGATAAAAAGGTCAATGTGCTTGGCAGTTGCAAGTGACTTTAATAACAGTAGAGCAAAAGTGTGCAAGCGAGTCTTCTGCATTAAAAATAGGCTGTGCCCTAGCCTTAGTAAGCTAAATCACAACCTATGGTGCGCCCGGCGGGATTCGAACCTGCGACCTTTGGCTCCGCAAGCCAACGCTCTATCCAGCTGAGCTACGGGCGCTCGAACCTGTGTATTGTACCTGATAACTCCTTTTCGGTAAAGCTAAAAGCGCAATCGCCTGAAGAGCTTGTCGATGATATCTTCACTATGCTCGATTTTTGGTATCATATGCGAAATGGTTTCTTCGATTTGGTCGGCCTCGTTTGTGGCCAGAGGCAGGCTCACCAGCGTGCCAAAGCGTTTGCCTGGAACAAGATCGATACTTGGCTGGTTGTAGTCCATGTACTCATAAAAGGCCCTGAAATCGTCAAACAAGTGCTTTTTGTTGCCAACCTCTAGGCCGTAGGTGGTGATTCGGTATTGAAGCACGGCTGGTTTGCGGTTAGCCCAGATACTGACTGCTACCGACATTACGGCCAACAGCCCTATTGTTGTCCATTTTTGAATATCGCCAGCGACGAAGAAGAAAGCCAGAACCACAAGGCCTACAAAAAATGCAACCACAGCGGCGTACCAGCCAGCGGGTTTCTGAGTATAGGCGAATTCTGGCGCCTGCCATTCGTAAAGAGTTTCTTCTGGCTCCTTTTGTTCGGGAATGTCATTATCTGATTGGCGTTTTGAGTCGGCGCGCACCCCAACAAGATTAGATTTATCTGTGGCTGGAGGGGTATTTATGGGTGGAGCTGGGGTTTGAATGGGATGTTCGGCCAGTATGTTGATTACCGGGTTTGGCTTTTGGACCACCTGATTGGCGAGTGGGTTGATGGCAGCAGTCGGCTCTTTGGGCAATGGTGGCGGGCTTTGGGCTGGTTGATTGGCAAAAGGGTTCTCCGCTGGCCTAAAGCCTGCGTCTGGCGTATTGTCTGGTTGGTCTTGTGGTTCCATAGTTCTTATGAATTATTATGCCCCAGAAAGTAGCGCCTGTCCAATGCGGTTTTTGCGATTGGCTTTAGATGCAAGCGTAGCCTTGAGTCGTAGCTTATCCTCGTTATCAAAAAAGACCCACCAAGAGGGGGAGTCGTTTTTAATGGCGGAGAGGGAGGGATTCGAACCCTCGAGACCGTTGCCAGCCTGACAGTTTTCAAGACTGTTCCCTTCAACCACTCGGGCACCTCTCCAACGTCGTAATTACAGCTTACACTTCAGGCAGAATATGGCTATTCTGCCACCAGTTGGCGCTGTATTACTCCTTTCAATAATTAAACATTCACCTAGCGGTTCATTCGGATTAATTATTGGTTAAGAGCAACAAGCCTCCAATCGCCCAGCACAAGTACAGCTTACACTTCAGGCAGAATATGGCTATTCTGCCACCAGTTGGCGCTGTATTACTCCTTTCAATAATTAAACATTCACCTGGCGGTTCATTCGGATTAATTATTGGTTAAGAGCAACACATAAATCGGATAAAAATAATAAAGCAAAACTACTGGCGGCGAGTGATGGATGGCGGCTGACGCCTTCTTCGTAAGGTGCTCGTCCGCCGCGGCGGACTGCGCGCCTTACTGCGCGAACCCTACGGGTTCTTACCCCACCCATAATGAATTCAAAAAGCTCAGCCAATGGTGAGCTTGTCGAATTCATGGCGGAGAGGGAGGGATTCGAACCCTCGCGGGAGCATACGCCCCCCTACCGGTTTAGCAAACCAGCCCCTTCAGCCACTTGGGTACCTCTCCGCGTCAAGCTATAGTTGCGTTCCAAATCGTAAGCATGTTTCTGATTTGGAGTAGCTTCATTATATCTGGACAAATATGGCATTTTCGGCTGCCCAGAATATTTGTAAGGTGCTAAAAAGTTACCGTGTCATTATAGGTCAAAAACGGATTTTTTTCTAGACCCTAGTAGCTTACTGGCCGAGCACTGGCTGTATTAAAAAATGTTAATAGAGTTTTGTCAATAAGCACTAGCGTGATAGCTGGCAACAATTAAGCAATAAAAACGAACATAAAGCAAACTTTATTCTGATTCTGTAAAATAAAACGCGTCGATGTGAAAGCTCATTGCTATTGAAATTTTGTAAACTTCATCTGGTTTAGCTGAATTTGGAGTGGCTTGGCTTCGGCATCTTTTCCCTGCGCTAGCAAATATCGGACCTTGAGTTCTAGCAGGGCCTGGTTGCTGGGGCTTTGGGCCAGACCACCATCGAGCGCCGCAACCGCTTTGTCGAGCTGCCCTGTGTTGGCGTATATTTTGGCAATCGACTGCCAGTCGTCGTTGGCTTTGGGGTCGGTTGCTTCGAGCCTCGTAAGTGCCAAACGATACATATGGGCATCTAGCAAAAGGTTTGTCTGCTGCCTCGCTGTAAGGCTCGATTTATTTTGCATAATTGCGCAAATGGCGACGGTTCTTTCAGAATCTTTGCTGCTCAAATTGAGCTTTTGGGACCTTTCGGCATAGTCACAACCTTTTTGGGTATTGCCCGCGATATACTCGACAACTGCCAACCCAGCCAGTGCTTCGGAGCTCTCCCCTGCTTGGTTGGATTCGTTAAATAAACGCTTGGCCAGCACCGGCTGATCGGCCCGCAAGGCCAGCCCTCCAAGGTAGGCTTTATCGATGTGTAGCCAGCTCTGCTCGTAGGTCTTGATAGTCTCGAGGTAGTTCCCCGCCTGCCAAAGATTATTAGCCAGAGCTCCGGTAGCAATCGGGTCGTCGATACCAATTAGTCCGGCCTGGGCCAATAAGGCTTGCTTGGTTACCGGGCTACTTGTTTTGTTTGCTTCACTCAAGAGCTTGTCGATTTGATTATCGCGCCAGCTTTTCAAGGTCGGAATGCTAATAGCCAGATACAAGCCCAGCGTTAATATTATTGCCGTAGCAATCAGCCGAAACGAGAAAGAATTATGTCGATTCAAGTTTTTCAATTTCAACCTCTAGCTCTTTTATTGCTTGCTCGGCCTGCTTAGACCTGGCTTTTTCGGCTTTCACGATGGCGCTCGGTGCGTTAGCCACAAAGCTCTTGTTGTTGAGCTTGGCGGCAGTTAGCTTCAGCTGGTTTTGCTTGGCGGCCAGTCCCCTGCGCAGTTTTAAGGCCTCAACCTTATTGGCATCTTGCTGACCAGCGCTAACAACCTTGATAATTTCTATCTCAAATTGCTTGGCTTGGGCTGTGGACGGCTTGTGGATAATGTTCGGCCAATGTTCGCTTATAAGGTTAGAATCTGTCCACATAGTGCTTTGCCAGATCGTTTCGGTAATAAATGGTGCAAAGGGGTGTGCGAGGCGCAAAATTGTATCGAGGCAGTAGGCCAGCAGGGCATAATTGGGGGATTGTTTGGAGTACTCGATGTATTTATCGGCAATATCGTTCCAGAGCAGGGAGTAGATGGTTTGGCCGGCTTCCGAGAAGTGATAGCTTTCGATATCACGGGTAACGGATTTGATGGCCGAATTGATTTTATTAATTACCCAGTGGTCGGCAGGGGAGAGCAGCTCGGCCTTGCTGGGGTCGGTGACAGGTGGAACCTTAGCCAGCACAAAGCGGGCAACATTCCAGAGCTTATTACAAAAGTTGCGGTAGCCTTGGATTTTTTCGTTATAGATGGCGCCATTGTTGCCAGCTGTAATACCAATCGATAGCGCCATTCTGAGGGCATCGGTGCCGTACTCGGCGGTGATTGCCATTGGGTCCTCGTAGTTGCCCTTAGATTTCGATAGTTTTTGGCCTTTTTCATCTGTTACGGTGCCCCATAGGTAAACATTTTTGAAGGGCACTTGCTTGGTGGTATAGAGCCCAAACATGATCATACGGGTTACCCACTTGTGTAGTATTTCGTGGGCCGTAGCCATCAGGGTGGTGGGGTAGAATTGCTCAAAATCGCCCTTTCCAGATGTCATGAGGGTGGCGTAAGGCCACTGACTACTCGAAAACCAAGTGTCGAAGGTGTCCGTCTCGGCGCGGTAGTTGCCAGCTCCGTAGTACGCTATAGCTTCGGCCTCGGTCTTGGCGATTAGGTAGGCGTCTTTGGCGGGGTCGTTGCTGGCTTTGTAATACACCGGAATTCGAATACCCCACCAGCCGGGGCGAGATATACACCAGTCGTGCTCTTGGTTGAGCCAGTTGAGGGCATTACGCTTGTAGCGGGTAGGGTAGAAGCTTACTTCGTCTTTTTCGATGGCATCAATGACGGGCTGGTTGAGCTCTTTGACGCGCAAAAACCACTGCTCTGATATAATTAGCTCAATTGGCGTGCTACACCTGTCATGGATCGCAATCGAGTGGGTCAGCGGCTCGGTCGATACCAGCTTGCCTGCTGAATCCAGGGCTTTTATTATGGCCTTACGGGCTTCGAGCACTTCGAGGCCAGCAAACTCCTGAGGCACATTGATCATTTTGCCTTCTTCATCGACCACGCTAATTTCTGGCAAGCTATGGCGCTGGCCGATTTCGTAATCGTTTTTGTCGTGAGCGGGCGTAACCTTTAGCGCGCCGGTGCCGGCCTTGGGGTCGACATAGCTATCGGCGATTATTGGTATGGCTCGGTCGACGAGCGGAATTGTGGCGGTTTTACCAACCAATAGCTCGTAGTTGCGGTCCTTGGGGTTAACGGCAACCGCCGAATCGGCAAAAATAGTTTCGGGCCTGGTGGTGGCTATCTGGACCGTGCCATAATCGAGGGTGTACATGGCGTCGTCACGGTCGATGTGCTCGGTTTCGATATCGGGGAAGGCAGCCTGACAGCGCGGGCACCAATTGACAATCCGGTTGCCCCGATAGACATGGCCATCGCCGTGTAGACTAATAAACACATCATAGACGACATCGATAATATCTTCATCGAGAGTAAATTTTAGTTTGCTCCAGTCGGCCGAGAAACCCATCGATTTGAAGCCAGACAGGGCACTGGCTTGGTGCTTTTTAGTGAAGTCCATAACTTGCTTGTAAAACTCGTCTGGACCCAGATCAAACCTGCTTTGGCCTTGTTTGGCTAGCTCTTTTTCGTAAACATACTGGGTTTCGATACCAGCATGGTCGGTACCTGGTAGCCACAGAGTGGGGCGCCCTTGCATACGAGCTTGTCTGATGGCGATATCCTCGATGGTATACATCAGGTGGCCTGCATGCAACGTACCGTTGGCATTGGGTGGCGGCATAATAACACAAAAAGGCTCTTTGGTAGGGTCGCCAGCGGGCTTGAAGGCATCAGCGTCCTCCCAGATTTTAGATATTTTGGGCTCATTTATGGCTGGTTCGTAGACCTTGCCGAGTTCGTTATTTGAAGATGATTCCATAACAATTATTATAACATCCGGGAGCTTAATCTGGCGAGAGCCAAAATGTTTGACACAACTAGATGTTGTCATCTAAAATATACATAACTTGTTTAAATTTATTAGAAAGGCAGAGAGGCAAAACCAATGAAAGATATTTATAGCCCGCTAGAGATTGATGAAGAATGGGACAATTACGCCCCAGCAGCCGACGGCAGCAGTACTGCACTCATGGAGCGCCCAGTTGGCGTATCGACAGATGGACTGACAGAAGGAAACGGACTGAATACTGAAGGCGCAATGGCTACTAAGATTGCGGTCACTTCTCCAGATGATATGTCAAAGAGCAATGTAATGCCCGGCATTAATGACTCGCCCGGCGACGGCACAAAGGAGCCCGACCAGACTAACATTGCCTACGATGCCGCCGAAGCGTTGATTGATAAGCCTGCAGCTGACGCCGACCTAGTCACCACTCCAGACACCACTCCAGGATTCGCTGCTACTGATGGAGACACCTTTGATATTAACGACACAAGAGGATTGGTTAAGATAACTCCTGACGAACCGACTTCCGACAAACCAGCTCCCGAAACTACTATTGCAGGCACACCTCACGATATTGAGCCAGTCAAAATCAGTGTCATGGGCGGCGAAACACCCGACTCTAACGACACATTACCTGATCCCATCGATCAGTCAAAAGGAGGCACTAGTAGCCCTGACGTACCAGTTATTACGCCGTATATTGCACCAGTCGAGCCAGGTGAAGAGCCAAAAGATGAGACAAAAGGAGATAGCGATATTGTCATCGACACCGGTACAATAACCCCTGACACAGGTGAGAAAAGTACTGACACAATTAAAGCTAGCGACGACGACGGCGAGAGCAGCAGCGATGACGACACAGAAAATGCCGAAGCCGATACTAGTAGCTCAGATTCCGCTGACAAATCTTCTGAAACTAAAGCTGACAAGCCGAAGGCCCCAACAAGCGCGGGCGATGACGAACTAGCAGGTATTTTGGACAAATGGGACCAATCTAACAAAGAGATTGCCGACATGCTAAAGGCGGCCAGAAAAGAGATTGAGGCTAATGTATTAAGAATGAGCGACCAAAAGACTAATCTTAAGACCGATCTAGAGCAGCAGATAGCAGACCTCGACGAAGGCATAGCTAACGAAAACGCCAGACTCGCAAAAATCGAGACCAACTTGGCCAAGCTACCTAGTGATGAAGCTAATTAAACCTAGATAGCTATATCTAAATAACTATATCTAAATAAGTTCTAGGCTCGAATCGGCTGTCAGTTCAAAAGGGTCAGTAATTTGGCCCTTTTGGTATTTTTGGTAGGCCAGGGCACCAATCATGGCGGCGTTGTCGGTGCAAAGTACGGGTGGTACAAAAATTGCCTCTGGAATAATATCGAGCAGTTTTTCTCGCAAGTAGGTATTGGCAGCAACCCCACCACCCACCACCAAAGCTTTGGGCTGGTATTGCAAATAGGCCTTGTGGGTTTGTTTGATCAGAGCAGTAATCGCCGCCTTTTGAAATGAGGCTGCCAAGTCGGCGACTACCTGCGGATCTAGCTGGTAGCTCTTGACGCCATCGAGCGCGCCAGGATTAACACCCGTAATCTGCTGCACTTGTCTTAAAACTGCCGTCTTGAGGCCCGAAAAGCTGAAATCAAAGCTAGCCTTGCCCAAATTGGCTATCGGAAACTTGTAGGCATCAGGATTGCCTTCTAGAGCTGCTTTAGAGACTGCTGGACCACCCGGATAACTAAGCCCAAGCAATTTAGCCACTTTGTCGAAAGCCTCGCCAGCGGCGTCGTCGAGGGTCTCACCGACCACTTCGCGCGAAAGGTCTTCGTGGTATAGCGATAGAGCGCTGTGCCCACCTGATACCGTTAGGGCTAGTATCGGAAACTCTGGCTTTTCGGCATCCAGAAAGCTAGCAAAGGCGTGCGCCCAAATATGATTGACCCCTATTAGTGGCTTGCGTTTGACCAAGGCCAGCGTCTTGGCGGTCATTACACCTATTAGCAGCGAGCCAATCAGGCCCGGCCCCTTGGTGACGGCGATGGCATCGATATCGTCCCAGGTGAGCTTGGCGTCGGATAGCGACTTTTCGATAACTGCAATAATTACCTCAATATGCGATCGGGCCGCTACTTCTGGCACTACACCTCCGTAGCGAGCGTGGATCTCGACCTGTGAGGCGATAATGTTCGATAGCGCGGTGTGGCCATCGCGGATTACCGCCGCCGCCGTTTCGTCGCAACTAGATTCGATTGCAAGGATGTTCATAACTGTCATTATAATAACAAGCCAAGACATAGGCAAATATGCTTGTTATAATAAAGACTATGAAAAAAACCAGCCAACAAAATTGGGACCAGAGTCTAAGCCAGCTCGGCGGGCACCTGTACCAGTCCTCGCTATGGGCCAAATTTCAGCAGGCGCAGGGGCGGGAAGTGCTGCAAGACCAAGGCGATGGCTGGCTCTGGATGGGTGCCATTAGGCGCAGTGCCCTCAAAATCAACTATCTCTACGTTGCTTATGGCCCCACCGTCCGCGACGAGGCTGCTCTAAAAAAGTGCCTAGCCTCTATTAGACACCGCGCCATCGCAGCCGGCGTGGTATTTGTGCGCACCGACATCATCAAAAACTTTAGCCCCAGCAAACTTCAGGCCATGGGGCTAGTGCCAAGGCCAGATATGCAGCCCAAGTACCGAATGCTATTAGACATCGATAAAAGCACTGATGAGCTCTGGATGGGCGTATCACAAAGCGCCCGCAGCTACATCAATAGCGCCAAAAAGCGTGGTCTCGAATTTGAGATAAGCGAAAACCCTGCCGATTTGAAGATTTTTTTGAAAATGCAGGCCATTACGGCTCAGCGGCAGGGGGTTCGGAATCACCCCGACAGCTACTACCTGCATTTGCTCTCGGCACTAATACCGAGTGGTGCGTGCAAGCTGTACTTCGCTCGCACCAAAGACCAGTACATCGCCAGCGCGCTGTGCATTGATTGGGGCAAAACTCGCTACTACGCCTACGCCGCCACCGATGACGAGCTGAACCGCACCACCAGGGGCGCCACGGTGCTTTTGTGGTGGCTTATCGAAAACGCCAAGAGTAGCGGCCTGCAGCGCTTTGATTACGGCGGCGTCGTACCGCTCGACTGGGACAGCCACCCCTGGATTGGCCACAGTCGCTTCAAATCTCGATTTGGCGGAGAAATTATTGAAGGTTCAGGAACCTGGGACCTGCCCATCAACAAGCCCAAATATAAGCTTTATAAGCTCGCCACGAAGTTCAGGAAAAAATGACCGCGCGCCAGGCCACACCAGAAGAAATCAAAAATTGGAGCGAGCTCGTATCGGGCAATCCATGGCCAGACGAGACAATGCAGGGCAGTGCTTACGGCCAGCTGAAGAGTAGCTTTGGCTGGGGGGCAAGGCATTATGTTTTTGAAAGCCACGGCGCCAGGATTGCCGTATTGTTTTTGGTGCGCAAGCTGCCGTATTTTGGTGAAATCTGGTATGCCCCCAAGGGACCGTCGGTGGCTTCCATTGGCCAAATCAAAGAAGTCATGACAGCCATCAAGCCGGAGCTAAAGTCGGCTTTTTTGGTTAAGTTTGAACCCAATATCATACTTACAGACGAACATCGCAAGCAATTGCTAGCGCTGGGGCTAAACAAGGCCGTTTTCGATCTGCAGCTCAACAAATCTACTGTTATTATTGATTTGTCTGCTACAGAGGACGAAATAATGTCTGGGTTTAAGCAAAAAACTCGTTACAACATCAGGCTCTCAGAACGCAGGGGAGTTGTGGTAAAGCCGGTCGATCTGACTCCAAAAAATATCAAAATAATGTACGGGCTGCTATTGCAAACCCAGTTGCGTAATGGCTTTTTTATGCGCTCGCAGGCCTACGCGCGCTCTTTTTGGGAATATCACACCAAAGCGGGGCAGGGGCAACTTTTTTTTGCATACCTCAAAAACGAAGTTTTGAGTGGGGCTTTTGTGACGGTGCAGGGCAAAAAAGCACTGTATAAAGACGGCGGCTCGAGCCGAGAGCACAAGAATATGATGGCGGCCTACACCATGCAGTGGGAGATCATGAAGTGGCTCAAGGCTCGCGGCGTTACCGAGTACGACCTGGGGGGAGCACCACCCAAAAAGAGCCTTGATGATAAAAACCACCCGCTTAGTGGCCTAGTGCAGTTTAAAACTGGCTTTAACTCCGAGGTTACGGAGTATGTTGGCGTTTACGATTGGCCGATTAGCCCCACGAAGTATCGGCAGTGGCAAAAGTTTGGCGAAAGACTGGCTGTCAAAAAAGAAATTACAATTAAAAAGAACTTATTTTATTAATCTTGCTATAATTTGAATTATGAATTTTAACCAATCAATCTTTAAGGCCTACGATATCCGCGGCAAAGTGCCCGCCGAGCTGACCCCAGAAGTCGCCCGGGCTGTCGGACGAGCCTTGGCCGACTTCTTGCCGCCAGGCGAAGTTGCGCTGGGGCGCGATATGCGACCAGATTCTAGCGAGCTCGCAAGCGCATTATCGGCAGGGCTAACCGGCCAGGGCAGAGTGGTGGTAGATTTGGGTCAAATAACCTCAGACATGATGTACTATGCTGTCGGCCAGTATGGTTTTGCTGGCGGAGCGATGGTAACGGCCAGCCACAACCCTGGCGAATACAACGGAATCAAGCTAACCGCCAAGGGCGTGGCACCAATCGGCGAAGACAGCGGGCTAAGTGTAATTAAGCAAACCATCACCGACGATAGCTATCAGCCGCCCTCGGGCGATGGAACAGTCAGATCGCTCGATATTCTCGACGGCTGGGTTAAGCACGCGCTGACATTTGCCCCAAACCTAACCGCGCTGAAGGTTGGTATTGATGCTGGTAATGGTATGGGCGGAATCATTGTGCCAGAGCTCCAAAAGCTCACCAATCTACAAATTAGCGGACTGTATCTGGAACTCGACGGAACCTTTCCGAACCACCCCGCCAATCCGCTTGTTTATGAAAATCTAAAAGATCTAATTGAGCTTGTCAAAGCCAACCAGCTAGATTGTGGCATTGCCTTTGACGGCGATGGCGATAGAGCATTTATGGTCGATGACAATGGAGAAGTAGTAAGCGGCAGTGTTTTGGGCGCGCTACTCAGCGAACACTTTTTGAAGCTCAACCCCGGCGCGACTATCTTATATAACGCCATCACATCGAAAATTGTACCCGAAACGATTGCTGCTGCTGGGGGCAAAGCAATCCGCACCAGGGTTGGCCACAGCTTCATTAAGGCCGATATGCGCCAGCACGGTGCTGTCTTTGCCTGCGAACACTCGGGCCACTTTTACTTTCAGGATAATTACAATGCCGATAGCGGTGTAATTGCTGCATTGTGTGTTTTGGACATCATCTCTCAGACCGGCAAAAAACTATCGGAGTTGTGTCGACCGTTAAGGCAAAAGTATCTTGATTCGGGCGAAATCAACTTCGATGTTTCGGACAAAGATAAGACTATCGCCCTAGTAAGTGAGCATTACAGCGATGGCCAGACCGATAACCTCGACGGCACTACAATTAGCTACCCAGACTGGTGGTTTAACCTCCGTCCCAGCAACACCGAACCACTGCTGAGGCTCAATATCGAAGCCGAAAATCCAGAGACTCTCAAGCAAAATCTTGAAGTAATTTCAAAAATTATCCAAAAATCTATTGACTCTAAGTACTAGCAGGAATACTATTAGGTACGGTTTGAGCCTTCTTGAGGTCTCAAAGGCAACAAATTGAGCCATCAATTGGGTTAAAGGTTTGACGGCCAGCAATTGAAATCCGATTATTTGCTGATACCATATGCAGATAGTTGCTGAAATCAAAAAAATTGCTGGACGTCATTTTTACCAGGAACTATGGTCCAACGCCGCACCATAGTTCCTGAATTAGTGCCGGGCTCCTCTTGGAGCGCCCTTTCCGCCGAGGGACAGTGCAACCGATAGGAAACTATCGAGATGCAACTAACCAAGACGAGTCCGGCACGCCACCCCATTACATCCTAAGAGACTTTCGTTAGAGTACTTCATTGTATTCTATGAAGGTCTCTAATTTTTTGATATATAATCTTATGATATGAGTATTGCCCAAGCCCAACTCAAAGAAAAACAGGTTAGTGAATCTATACTGGATCTACTGGCGTATTTTGCTGTGATGAATATCCGGCTGGATTTCGATACGCTCTACTCTTACCTATCAATCAAGACCGGGCATTTGGTGGTAAAAAAACAGCTACGCAGCCTAATGCGCCAAGGCAAGGTGCAGTGCATTGATAATTTGTTTGGCCTTAAAGGGTACAAATATACTAGCCAAAAAATACCACGAGCCCATCGAGCTATTTTGCTCAAAAAAGCTCGGCACTGGAGCCGGCTGATTAGGCTAGTGCCAGCTGTTAAGTCGATTGTTGTCATCAATAGTGTGGCTTATGGCAATGTTCATAGTGATAGCGATATTGACCTTTTTATAGTTACATCACCGAACCGAATTTTTTTGACCAAGGGCTTTTTGATGTATTTTCTGAAACTTATCAAGCAACTCGAGGACCAACAGGTATCGGCCGGCCGCTTTAGCCTTGGGATGTTTGTGACAACCAAGGGCGTAAAACTCGAAAAAGACATGATGAAGGTCAATAATCCCGCTTTGGCACCACAAATGATTACCGGTATTCCTGTCTATGGAGCTGACATTTGGTACGGTATTTTAAAAAATGACCCCTACCTGCAGGCCCATTTGCCTAACTACATCTGGCCCAAGACTTCAATCCGAATTCATGGCTCAGGCATTAAGCTCTTAGATAAGCTCGACGACATTGGCTACCGACGCCACCTGAGCCATACCGCCAGCCAGCCCAAAACTCACCACCCGGATGCCTTCATTAGAGTCCGGCCAGATATTATCAATCTTCACCACAAGGGCACATCGGCCCAAATAGCCGAAAGGTGGCTGAGTATCCGCTCAAATTATTAGCACTCACTACCAATGAGTGCTTGACACCATGCTTCCAACAGATGTATATTAGATAGTAATTAGCACTCCACACACTAGAGTGCTAATGCTTAAGTGCGACACCAACTTAACTTATTAACAAGGAGGAAACAAGTGAAGATTCAGCCGTTAGACGACAGGGTAGTACTAGAGCAACTAGAGCAAGAAGAGCGCACCAAGAGTGGCATTATTTTGCCAGATAGCGCCCAGGAAAAGCCCAAAATGGCCAAAGTCTTGGCCGTTGGTAAGGCGGTTAAGGAAGTGCAGGTGGGCGATGTGGTTTTGTATAAGAGCTACGGGCCGGACGATGTCAAAGTTGATAATAAAGAATACATGATCGCCAAAGAGGAAGACATCCTCGCGGTGGTCAAATAAGGAGTAATAATGGCAAAAGATATAATTTCAAGCGAAGAAGCGCGTAAAAGACTCAAGGCTGGAGTCGATAAACTAGCCGATACAGTCAAGGTAACGCTGGGGCCAAAAGGACGCAATGTAGTACTCGAAAAAAAGTACGGTAGCCCCAATATCACAAATGATGGCGTAACCATCGCCAAGGAGATCGAGCTCGAGGACCCGTACGAGAATATGGGTGCCCAGATAGTCAAAGAAGTTGCCAGCAAAACTAACGACCTAGCGGGCGACGGCACTACTACTGCCACCGTACTCACTCAGGCAATTGTCGAAGAGGGCGTCAAAAATGTCGCTGCCGGAGCTAACCCAATGGCAATCAAGCGTGGTATCGAAAAAGCCTCCGCGGCTGTATCTGCCGAGCTCGATAAAATTGCCAAACCAGTCAAAGCCAGCACCGAAATAGCCAATGTAGCCAGTATTTCAGCCGACGACCCAGAAGTCGGCAAGCTTATTGCTGAAGTTATGGAAGTAATCGGCGAAGATGGTATTGTAACTGTCGAAGAAGGTCAGACTCTCGGTCTAGACAAAGAAATTGTCGAAGGCATGCAGTTCGATAAGGGCTATGTTAGCCCCTACATGATTACCGATGCAGCTCGCATGGAGGCTGTTATGGAAAACGCCCCCATCCTGATTACTGACAAAAAAATCAGCGCCGTAGCTGAGCTACTACCGCTACTCGAAAAGCTAGCCGCAGAAGGCAAAAAAGACTTGGTCATTATTGCTGAAGAAGTCGAGGGCGAGGCTCTCACAACTCTGGTGCTCAATAAGCTGCGCGGAACTTTCAACACCTTAGCTATTAAGGCTCCAGCATTCGGAGACCG
>SICB01000015.1 GCA_009691555.1 Patescibacteria group bacterium
GTTAAGCCCAACGAGACTAGCATTGAGCTGGCTAGCAAAACCCCCAAACTTACTTTGTATAGTTGCACTACCGGAGGCGATCGCGACGGCCGCGAAGTTATTGTTGCGACTCCTCAAGGCTAAAAGGTATAATATATACTAATGCTAATTGATACCCACGCCCACATTCATTTTGACGATTTCGAAGGCGACCTCGCCGAAGTATTTAGTAATGCCCGCACTAGTCAGGTGACCAGTATTATAACCGTCGGTACTACGCCTCAAGACTCACTTAAGGCTTTAGATTTTGTAATGAACCCTGATGTTATAGCTCTGGCGAGTGGTATTAAGCTCTACGCCACGGCCGGTATTCACCCCCACGAGGCCAGCCTGGGTAGTGATGGCCTAAAAGTGATTGGGCAACTGGCTCGTAATGGCAAGTACCAGGGTGTGCTGGTTGCGATAGGCGAGTGCGGGCTCGATTATTATCGTAATAATTCGCCCCAGGCCCAGCAGCACGAGGCACTAGAGTTTCAGCTGCAGCTCGCCCAAGAGCTCAAGCTGCCGCTGGTGTTTCATGTTCGAGACGCCTGGGAAGATTTTTTTGCGATAATCAAAAACTACCCAAAAGTGCGTGGCGTTATACATAGCTTTACTGGCACCACCAAAGAAGTTGAGCAGGCCTTGAGCTACGAACTCTACTTTGGCCTAAACGGTATTATGAGCTTCACCAAAGACCAAGCCCAGCTTGAGGCCGCCAAGATTATTCCTGCCGATCGGCTACTACTCGAGACGGACTGCCCCTATTTGAGCCCAGCACCAATGCGCGGCCAGCGTAATGAGCCAAGCTTTATAAAATACACTGGCGAGTTTTTGGCTGAGTTGCGGGGCGAGCAATACTCTGAGCTCATTAGCTCAACTGCCACTAACGCAAAAGCGCTTTTTGAGCTAAAATAGTATTCATGAATACCGAACCAACCCCAAGCGAGCCAAACCCAAACCAGCCAGAACAAGATGAAATAGCCAAACAAGCTGAAATTGCCAGACAGGTTGAAATAGCCAGACAGGTTGAACAAGCAGACCGTTTTGCTGACCAACTATTAAAGCTAGCCAACGCCCGCAGCCATTTTTTGGAAGAACGCGCTAAGGATATGAATATCCCAAAAGAACTTTCTGATGAAGCATTTCGAAATTTCGAAACGGAGCAAATAGAGGCAATATTATCTAAAACCCTCGACCTCACTAGCCCCTGGACCAAAACGGGCGATGATGAAACAAGCCATGATTACTTCGATTCGTCGGGTGATACTTTTATTGATACCGATAATGGTATTGTTCTGCGCTTCGAGAACACAGCGCGTAGTGAGGATCCACTGCTCGACCATTCGCCACTAGTAGAATCCGCCATGACCTATAGAATCAATTCGATGGGGCGTATCGAGCGCGACTTAGAGACGACCGTCGAGGAGATAATTGATCACGCCACGCCACACCCTGTTCACGGGGTTGTGAACCTGCCAACGGGAGAGCCCATCAGCCAACCCGAATATACTACCGACGAGCCAGTTGAGCTCGATAGCTATCAGGCTAAGCAGTTCGTCGACATGTTTGGGAAAGTTATAGACGGAATGATTATGGTCTACAACGGGCCTTACTGGAATATCTCGATCGATACCGACCGCGATGGCCACTTCGTAATAGAATAGTCGGCCTTGGGTCAAAACCGCCTGCCATCGACGACTACTCTTTCTGGTATAATTATAAGCACCGATGAAAAAGTTTTTAGGATGGACATTGGCAATTATTTTAACTACCCTAGTGGTCGGTTTTGTACTACTAGTAGGGGTCGGTTTTTATTTGAGTCCGCAAGATAATGTCGATAAAGCTGACGCCATTGTGGTTGTTAGTGGTGGTCAAACCACCAGCCGCGCCGAGAAGGGGATTGAACTCTATAAGCAGGGCTATGCACCGAAAATAATATTTTCTGGTGCCTCTCTCGACGACGGCCCCAGTAATGCTTTTGCGATGCGCGACCAAGCCCTGGCCAGCGGAGTACCAGCCAGCAATATTTATATCGACGAAAAAAGCCAAAATACTTACGAAAACGCCGTCAACTCTAAAGCAATACTGCAATCGCTGGCCGCTAGTAAAATAATCTTAGTCACTAGCCCGTATCACCAGCGTCGAGCAAACCAAACCTTCGAGTCGGTGCTGGGTAAAGATTACCAGCTAATCGGCGTATCGGCTTTCGACGATCGCTGGAGCAAATCGCAATGGTGGCGTCGTGGGTTCCCGCTATTTATTTCGGTTAGCGAAACATGGAAGCTCATCTATATTGGCATAACTGGCAACTACAAGTAGCATCCACTTGCTATTTTCGTAGCCGCTAGCGCGTATTGCCACTAGTGACAAGGCTGTATAATCTATTATTCTTATGCTACAATTTAGGCAATTAAATAATTAGTAATTAAATAATAGTTAAAAGGAGCAAATCATGCCCAAAGACGAAGATGTCAAAGCAGCCATGCACCACAGCGAAGCCGAGCACAGTATTAAATTGCCCAAGAAAGACAAATCAAAAAAAGTTTGGATCATTATTAGTATTGTATTGGCCCTGGCTCTAGTCGGTGTCGGTGTCTATGGCTTCCTTAAAATGAGAGATTACAACAAGCAAATAAATGACCTCAAAGCGCAGGTTACGACACTTCAGGATGGCAAAAAAGCACTTGAAGATGCAGCTAGTGCCGCTGCCGCTGCCGCCGCCAAGGCTGCTGTCAAAGCATCTGCCACCAATTATCTTGAGGTTAAGGAGCTCGGCTACAAATTGCCTCTAAGTGAGGATATTAAAGATTTGCAGTATTTTGTAGATGGCACCACTACTTCTTTTTCGACCGGCTCCTTGCAAAGCAAAGCCTATGCCGCCGACCAATCTGAGCCTGGTATGTATTGCAGTATCGGGTTTTCGCCACTTGGTAAAGTTAGCAGATTCGCCAATGCCACCGATGCTGGCCCAACTCAGCAAAAAGCCTTGAGCGGATTCGTACTAGGCTATAGCTCTCCGCAAGCTGATTGTTCGAGTAACCAAACCGTCATTACTTTACAAAATGCCCAAAGAGCATCTTTCTTGAAGGCCTTCGAAAAAGCCGAAAAAATATAAATAGCATAGCCCGCAACCTGAAAATTTGCTAAAATAGACTCTATGAAGACTCATGAAGTTCGTGAAAAATATTTAAATTACTTCAAAAATAATCAACACGCCATAATTCCTAGCGCTTCGATTGTTCCCCAAGAAGACCCAACCACGCTCTTTACTGGCAGTGGTATGCAGCCGATGCTACAATTTTTGCTTGGCGAAACCCACCCCGAGGGTGTTCGAATAGTCGATAGCCAAACTTGCTTCAGAGCTGAAGATATCGATGATGTTGGTGATAATCGCCACACTACTTTTTTTGAGATGCTTGGCAATTGGAGCCTTGGCGACTATTTTAAAAACGACCAGCTAAACTGGTTTTTTGAATTCCTCACGAGCGAAGTAGGCCTCGATCCAAAAAAACTTTTTGTAACTGCATTTATTGGCGATAAAGATGCTGGTATCGAAAAAGACGAAGAAGCTGCTGAAATATGGAAGCGACTTTTTAAGGCCAAGGGTATCGACGCCAAGGTAGTCGATATTGGTAGCGAAGAGGATGGCTACAAAAATGGTATGCAAGACGGCCGGATATTTTATTATGATTCCAAAAAGAATTGGTGGAGCAGAGCCGGCGTACCATCTAATATGCCAGCTGGCGAACCAGGCGGACCAGACAGCGAGGTCTTTTATGAGTTCGATTATATTGAGCACGACCCGAGCTTTGGTTTGCATTGCCACCCCAATTGCGACTGCGGACGATATATGGAAATTGGTAATTCAGTTTTTATGCAGTATCAAAAGCAAGCAGACGGTAGCTTTAAGGAGCTCGATCAAAAAAACATCGACTTTGGTGGTGGCCTAGAGCGTATTACTGCGGCTAGCATCGATAGCGCCGATATGTTTAAAATCGACGTACTCTGGAACATCATTCTAAAGCTCCAAGACCTGACCGGCAAAAAGTACCAGGACCATGTAGTTGCTAAGCGTGTTATTGCCGACCACTTGCGCAGTGCCGTATTTATGGCTGTCGATGGTGTGGTACCCACAAATACCGCACAGGGCTATGTAATGCGCCGGCTTTTAAGGCGCGCTATCCGTCGCGGTTACGAGCTCGGTATTGAAAGCAACCTAACTACTGAAGTCGCCCAAGTTGTGATTGACGAGTACCAGCAGACTTACCCAGAGTTAGAAACTAACAAGCAGCTTATTATTGAGGTTTTAAGGACCGAAGAGAACTTGTTTAGAAAAACTCTCGAGCGTGGCATACACGAATTTACCAAACGCACTAGCGAGCTAGACTTTAGCAAGCGTCCACCCGTGCCCACGGGCCAACGCACCGAGCTAACCGGCAAGCTAGTTTTTACACTCTTTGATACCTACGGTTTCCCGGCCGAGCTAAGTATTGAAGAGGCCGAAAAAGAAGGAGTCAAGATCCAAGTCGGCTGGAAGAAAGATTTTGATAAATTAATGCTCCAGCAAAAAGATCGTAGCCGCACCGCCACTGCGGGGCAGTTTAAGGGCGGGCTGGCTGAGCACTCTGAGGCCACTACCAAGTATCACACCGCTACGCACTTGATGTACAAGGCCTTGCGCAATGTACTGGGCGACCACGTCGTGCAGCGCGGCAGCAACATCACCAACGAGCGCCTACGTTTTGACTTTTCGCATGGCGACAAAATGACACCAGAGCAAATTGCAAAGGTCGAGGCTATGGTCAATGAAGTTATCCAAAAAGATATGCCCGTGGCGTATAAAGAAATGAGCAAAGATGACGCCTTTAGTGTCGGAGCACTGGGTGCCTTTGGTGAAAAATACCCAGATACCGTCAAGGTCTATACCGTCGGTGATCCTGATGGCGATTATTATTCTAAAGAAATATGTGGCGGCCCACATGTCAAGCACACCGGTCTAATTGGTAAGTTCAAAATTATAAAAGAAGAATCTAGCTCGGCTGGAGTACGCCGAATAAAAGCAGTCGTCGAGTAGTAATCAAACCGATAGAGTTCGGCTCAATCGTTGCAAGATGTTCTCGCCTAGCGTCTGAGAGCCAATAATATCTAGACCCAAATTAGCCAACCCCATCGGCGTAATGTCTTGGGGGCTATTGAGTTTGCCGGTACTATCGCGAACTCGATTGACATCTTCGGGGCTAACAAAATCGACGGTTGGTTTGCGGGCAAAAGCCGAAGACTTGTACCAGTCGCCATCTGTCAGGGCTTTTTTGATTTCTGGCAGAGCACTGCCGCCGCCACAAAGTAAAATGCGCGGGGGCAGGTGATCGAGCTGATCGAATTCGGCCAAGCCTAGCTCGATGCCCGAAAGCCAAACTTCGATGTCGCTTTTTAGGGCTTCAGCGACAGCTTTGTGGCGTTTATCATCGAGGCCGTTAGCCGAGTACTTGAGCTTGATAGCTTCGGCTTCATCAAAACTAACACCCAGCGTTGAGGCGATTCGTTTTGTAAAGCTCCGCCCACCGATGGCAAACATTTGAGTACCTTGTACGCCGCCGTTATTTACAACAGCAATATCGCTAGTACCACCACCGATATCAATAAAGATTGCCGAGAATTCTGTGCTGTCGTCGGCGCCAACACTCTTGGCTACAGCAAAAGGTTCGGCGGCGATATTGATACAGTTTAGATCTAAATCCGAGGCAATAGTTTGGAGTGCGCCTAGGTGCACCATTGGTGCAAAAGCATTAAAAACCTGAATCGTTACATCTTTGCCCTGGAAGCCGATGGGGTTAGTAACTCGGTAGCCATCGATTTTGACATCGACCACGGCGGCGTTAACGAGCTTGACCTCCATCTCGTCGCTACCAGTTTCCCAGCGCAACTGCTTGCGTACGGTATCGAGGGCTTGCTTTTGAATTCGCCCGATAATGTCTTGGAGTTCGCCCATATCAATTCGTACCTCGGGTTTGGTCCGCCGGTAGCTAACACTCGAAGTTCCGCCCTTAACTAGCTCTCCAGCTATTCCTAGTATGGCGTCTTTGGCCACCACACCGGCTTCTTGCTCAGCCTTGCGCAGGGCGGCATCGCAATTATCGACCACCCCAGCAATGTCGGTCACGGCGCCATTGGCCATATCAGAAAGCCGCTGTCGTTTTTTGCCAGTACCAATGATTTTGACATACTGAATTGTTTTGCCGGTCTTCTCAGAGGTCTTGTTGATGACCTCACCGATTAGAGCCTTCACAAACTCTGTACCAATATCGAGCGATACAATATATTGCGGCCCTTCAGATTTTTTTAATTTAGGCAGTTTCAATTTCATCCCCTATATTGTAACGCTTATGTAGGCACTTGTACCAGAGCTAATGACAAATAAAAATTATTATGCTAGTCTCTGGGTAGCACCTTCAAGTATCAATATCCGCCAAAAAACCGACCAGGAGGCAATGATGTCGCTTAGCTATTCACCGAGAAACGCAATTAGCACTATCATCGACTCGTCGCGTCGAGTTTTTGAGTGGAGTGTTCGGCCCGTGGTATTGGCCCTTTGGCCCAGACGCCACAAGTGGTGGGTCCGAAACCTCGCCAACATAATTAGCACCATACGGCTACCAATATCTGTCGTCGTGGTTGTGATTATGGTTTATCCGGCCTACACCCAGCGCGATATAAAATCGCTCTACGCCGGACTGTTTGTAATGCTATTAGTACTTTTAAGCGACGGCATCGACGGCGCATTAGCCAGAGGGCTAATGACCACCAGCCGCTATGGCAAAGCGATCGACCCATTGGCCGATAAGTTTTTTTATCTTTCGATGGTCGTCTGCTTGGTCGTTGGGGCATGGCAAATGGTGCCGCGTGAAACTGTCGTGGCTTTTGCCATATTTTTACTACCGGCAATTTATTTTGAAGTGCGGCTGGTAATAATTGCCCTAGTTGTCGATAAAGAATGTCGGCATCGCCAATCGGCCGAGCCAGCTGGCTCGAACATCTGGGGCAAGGCCAAATTTGCCCTGCAGTCTGGAGTTGGGTTTTTGGGCTTCGGTGTGCCATGGGTCACGGCCGGCTTTTCGCTTGCCACCGGCATGCTAGTGCTGGCACTACCAATGGCCTACTTGAGCCTCAAAGGCCACCAGCTCGACCTCGAGGCAATTCGCCTTAAGCCAATAGCACTTGGTGCTAAATTAGCACCTACTATCACCCCCTGAATTTTAGGGGGTGTTTTATTTGTCACAAAATCGGCTGGCTATGTGTTAATTTATCGATGACTATTACTAATCTTAAACTTCTTGAGGTATAATAACAGGTATGCCAAACGAAGCCAGCAAGAGTAACGATCCAGGAGTGCTATATCTGGATGCAGATACCGAAATAACTGAGGCTATCGAGAAACTCAAAAAGTCTACCGATACTGAAGTTCGGATTGTAGTGCCTTCAAGGTCAGCTTTGCTGCAAAGTTCTGTCAATGTTAAGCTCCTCAAAAAATCCGCCAAGGACTCCAAAAAAGATCTAGTCTTGGTTACCAACGACAAGATCACCAAAAACCTAGCTGGCGCCGCCGGAATCGCAGTGGCCTCGAGTGTCAAGGCTATGGCGCATGTACCAGATATCGAGCAGCCACCGAGCAGAGGGGCCGAAGCTATCGTAATTGATCCTGGCAAAGAGGCACAAGCCAAGGCCGACCAAGCTGATAAGAGCAATAAGCCTTCGGACCAAGGTTTTCAATCCAAGCACATCGACCTCGACGGCGAAGACGAGCCCGAAGCCGAAGAATCTCTGAAGCCCATCAGCTCAAAATCTAAAAAAGATAAAAAAGTTCCAAATTATGGCAAACTCAATAAGCGCATCTGGATAGGAGCGAGCGTATTTGGCGTGGTATTAGTGGCCATATTGGCGCTGACCTTCTTGCCAACTGGCAAAGTAACACTGCTAGTAAATGCCAAAAAAACCAGCCTTAATTTTAATTTTATTCTTGATGCGGCCTCGTCGTCATCAGATATCAACGCCCAAACCCTAGCCGCCCAAAAACTCGAAATTACCAAGGACTCGTCTTTTGAAATCACAGCCACCGGCAAAAAAGAAGTCGGTACTAAAGCTACGGGTACAATTGCCTTAAAAAACTGCGACGATGTCAGTACTCACAGCTTACCAGCTGGCAGTGGCCTGACCTCTGGTGGTAAGACTTTTGTGACTGCTCAGGCCGTTAGCATACCAGCCGGAAGCGCTGGTGGCGGTGTCGTCAATTGCTCGAGTGCTATTGATGTGCAAATAACCGCCTCAGCTCCAGGAGAAAGCTATAACCTCGGCGCATCTACCTTTGCGCTTACTGGCTTCTCTTCACTGTATAAGGCCACCGGACAAACCAGCGGTGGTACCACCAAAACTATTACCATTCTCTCGGCCGAAGATATCACCATCGCCAAAAAACAGGCTGAAGAGCAATCCAAATCAGCTGCCGATGAGCTGACTAAAAAGGCCGGCAGTGAGCTACAACTTTTCAAATCGACAATCCAGGCTGATTTTGTAGAATTCAAGACCTCAGTTGCTCAAGATGCCGAAGCCGATAAGGTCAGTGTAACTTCAAAAATCAAATACACCGGCTTCGCGGCCAAGTCGGCCGATGTCAACAAGCTTTTTGACGGCCAGATACAAACCGACCTGAAAGGCAACAAAGAGGTCTATGATAACGGCTCCCAAAACGGAACTTATACCACCACCAAGCAGTTTAGCCCCGAGAAGCTCCAGCTCAATGTCAAGACCTCGGCCTATTATGGCGACCCTATTGATAAGCCAACCATCGCTAAGCAGGTTGCTGGCAAGGCCAAAAAGGATGTCTCGGATATCGTCAAGCAATCGGGCGACCAGATTACCGGCGCACAAGTTGAGGTCAATCCAGATTTGCTACCAAATATGCCCCTGATGTCTGGTAGAATAACAATCGATATAAAAGTCACCACAAATTAATTATGGATATCAGAGCAGAAGATTACGAAAAAACGATATTAGCCTTTGATTATGGCGATATTCGTATTGGGCTTGCCATCAAACCTGCCGAGCAAGCTTCGGCTGAGCCGCTTATAACTCTAAAAAATGATGCATCACTGTGGTCAGCAATCGACGTTTTACTTGCTTTGCACCAGCCCGACCTTGTGGTGGTCGGTCGGCCACGAAATCTCGAAGGTGATAGCACAGCACAAACCATTAAAGCCGAGCAGTTTGCCGTAAAGCTCGCGGGCAGTTACAATAACAAGGTTGAATTACAAGATGAAGCCCTCACAACCGAACATGCCGAAGAAAGAATCCCCAAAAACCTCAGCCCCAAAAGCAGACGAGGTGTCATTGACCAATACGCCGCCTGTATCATCCTCGAGCATTACCTCCAAGAAACCCAAAAATAAGCTGCGACTTATTATCCTAATAGCAATTGCCGTTATTTTATTGGCGGTAATTGTATTTGTCAGCTGGGTTTTGGTGGCGGTTAATGCGGCCAAAGACCCCAATAATAAAGCTCAAATAGTTTTTGTTGTTGAGCAGGGTAGCGGTATCGACAAAATCGCCTCAGATTTGTCCAAAAAAGGGCTAATATCAGATAAAAACTTGTTTGTTTTGTACGCCAAAATAGGCCCCTCGAGAGGCAACCTCAAGCCAGGTGTTTATCTCTTTAGCCCTTCGATGAGCCTGTCTAAGATTGCCGATACTATCGGCAAGGGTGAAATTGCCAATAAAAAGGTGGTTTTTCAGGAAGGCCTGACAATTGCCGAAATGGCTCAAAAATGGGCTCGAGCGGGCCTTGGAACTGCCCAAGACTTTATAAGCGCCTCAGCGCCACCCAACCGCTTCTCGCAGCCCTTTTTGAGCTATCGCAGCAACCCAAACAGCCTGGAGGGCTATTTGTACCCCGCTACCTACAATGTGGTTGTCAATACCTCCTCAACAGATCAGATAAGTACTATGCTCGACAGCTTTGGATCGTCAGTTTTGCCCAAATTGCCACCCGAATATCAGAACTCCACCAAGCTAAATGACCTCATAACCCTGGCTTCGATTGTTGAAAAAGAGGCCAATACGACTGAAGACCGCAAGCTAGTGGCTAGCGTCTTTTATAACCGCCTAAAGCTAGGAATGAAGCTCGAGAGCGATGTAACTGTCAATTACGCCACTGGAAAGACCCAAACATTGCCATCTGATTTAAGTATCGACTCGCCCTACAACACCTATAAAGTCGCCGGATTACCGCTTGGCCCCATCTGTAATCCTGGTCTTGATGCCATTTTGGCCACCCTAAACCCGGCCCAGACAGACTATTTGTTCTTTATAGCTGATAAAAACGGTGTTGTCAGATTGGCCCGAACTCTCCAGGAACATGAGGCAAATATCAGAAAGTACCTAGATTAGCTATATTTTGCTTTTATAAAGGAATAATATGCTACTTGACAGTGCGAGCTCCTCTTGGTAGACTATACCCACGTAAATTTAAAGGATAAGTACTGTATCCGAGTCCTACTATTTAAGAGTAGTGACCACTAGTAGAGAGTTTGTTTTTTTAGATTTACCTGCGTTACAACTTATCAGATTAGTAAGGAGATATTTTCGGTCGAAAACTCCGGTCCCGTCATTACTGTGTTTGACCACGCCATATGGCACCAAAACACCGGTAATGCAAGTCATTAGCCTCGCTAGCGAACCTAGTAATGACGGGAGACAGATAAGACGCAGTCTTAAATTGTGCCCTATACAATAGTTATTGTTAATCGGCACAGAGGAGAGGTTTATTAGTAGAAAAGTAATAGGGTTTCCCTTACAAGTGCGCCCCGAAAACTTCGTAGGCGTTGGGCAACAAAACTTTTCCAAAACAAACATTGACGAAGCTCAGGCTTCACCCAAAACTCAAGACACAAAAGCCTCTAGCGACAAGTCGCAGAGCGCTGCTTCGAATAAACCAAACTTCAAACTTAATCGCTACGCGGTTCACGCAGTGGCTATCTTGGCTATTATCGGAATTGCTGGAATCGGCCGAATCAATGCCAGTGAAGCCCTTAGCATTAGAGGTTCAGGATCGACTAAAGACCAAACCTCAATGATTACCACAGGAGCTATTCTTGCCACCAGCACCCAGAGTTTGATTGCCGAGGATGTCTCTAAAAAGGCTCGAGATTTAACAAACATGAGCTCATTATCGACTTCAGGTGATGACTTTTTGACCAACAAATCTTCTGTTCTTGCAGCAGGCTCTCCAAGTCGCGCGATAATTTCCTACAAGGTTAAACAAGGCGACACTTTGTCTTCATTGTCGGCTAAGTTTGGTATTACAACCGATACTATTAAGTGGGCCAACGATATCAGCGATGAAAACAGCATTAAACCCGATGCTAGCCTAACCATACTGCCCGTTAATGGCATTCTCTACACCTCTCAGGCTGGAGACGATATATTGGCTTTGGCAGACAGATACCAAAGCAATGCTTCACTAATCGAAAGCTTCAACGGACTCGATGGTAAAGCCCCCGAAGCTGGTATGCAGCTGGTTATTCCTGACGGAGTTAAGCCCGCTCCAGCACCTAGTTATGTCAATAGAGTTGCGAGTACCTCGAGCGGATCTGGGTTTTATTCTAACTCCAGATTTAGTGGTAATGGCAACAGCTACTACTGGGGCCAATGTACTTGGTATGTAGCGAGCCGTAGGGCAGTGCCTAACAACTGGGGTAACGCCATAAGCTGGTATTATAATGCTCAATACGCTGGTTATAACACGGGCCGAGCACCACGAGCTGGTGCCATAGGCTGGGAATTTAAGAACCATGTCGTGTATGTCGAGTCTGTTAACGACGACGGTACTGTCAATATTTCAGAAATGAACTACGGTGGTCGTCCTGGTGTCCGACACGACCGAACCGTGCCAGCCAGCACTTTCTTGTACATCTATTAAACACACTAAAACTACCGAAGCCCCTCGAAGCCCTGAGGGGTTTTGAGTTATAGTAGTTATCAAACTAATATGGTATAATGTCAAGCTATGTTTGCAGATGTAGTCAAAGTAAAAATCAAGGCAGGAAAAGGCGGCGACGGTGTCGTTAGTTTTTTGCGTACTCGAGGCAATGCCAAGGGTGGGCCAGATGGCGGCGATGGCGGCCATGGTGGCAGCGTAATTATTGTTGCCAGCCACAACACCAGTACACTTTCGCGCTACCGTGCTAGCAAAATGTGGGATGCCGAAGACGGCACAAATGGCGATAGCAATAACAAGCGTGGCAAGGGCGGAGCCGATATCGAACTGCCGGTACCACCAGGTACAGTTATTATGCTGGGCGACGAGGTCTTGGCCGATCTTGAAAAAGAAGGCGATGAAGCTATTATTGCCCACGGTGGGCGGGCTGGTTTTGGTAACGCCCACTTTATTAGCTCTGTTAGGCGATCGCCAAAGATGGCCGAGCTAGGCGAAAAAGGCGAAGCCAAAGAAGTAACTTTTGAGCTTAAACTAGTGGCCGATGTCGGCTTGGTGGGGCTACCAAATGCTGGCAAATCGACCTTGCTCTCGGTTGTTTCTAATGCCAAGCCAAAGATTGCGAATTATCCTTTTACAACCTTAGAGCCAAACCTTGGGGTAGTCGATATCGACGACGGCACTTTTTTGGCCGCCGATATACCGGGCCTCATAGAAGGAGCCAGTATCGGCAAAGGCCTCGGCGACGATTTTTTGCGTCATGTCGAGCGCACCAAGTTGTTACTACATATCATCGATGCTACATCGGATGATATCGCCAAAGACTATACAACCATTCAGGGTGAGCTCAAAAACTACAA
>SICB01000016.1 GCA_009691555.1 Patescibacteria group bacterium
GGGGTTCATATTATCGACCTAACCAAAACTCACGATCAGCTTTTGACAGCCGAGAAATTCGTCGAGGCCACCACCAAAATGGGAGGCACAGTGCTATTTGTTGGTACCAAGCGCCAGGCTCGACCAATTGTCGAGAAGGCCGCCAAAGATACCGGCATGCCCTATGTCATCAATCGTTGGCTGGGCGGAATGCTTACTAACCTCGAGACCATCCAGACTCGAGTTGATCGGCTCAAAAAACTCCGCAACGATTCGGCTGAAGGCAAACTAGTAGGTACCAAAAAAGAAAAAGCCAACCTCGAGCGTGAGATGGAAAAACTCGCCAACATTTTTGATGGTATTTCTGAGATGCAAACCTTGCCGTCGGTAGTTTTTGTAACCGATATCCTCAAAGACGACATTGCCATATCAGAAGCCAACAAATTAGGCATTGCGACTGTTGCAATTTGCGACACCAATACCAACCCCCAGATCATTACCTACCCAATCGCCGCCAACGACGATGCCGTACGAACCATTAGCCTAATCACAACCCGCATTGCCGATGCCACCAAGCGCGGCAGCGAACTATACAGAGCCAAGACAGACGAGGCAGCAGCCCAAGCGCTTGCCAAAACTGAAGCCGAAGCTATTGTTGTAGCCGAAGCTAAGGCTGACGCCGAAGCCAAAGCTACAGCTGCGACCGAAGTAACTGCCAACACTAAGCCAAAAGCTAAAGAATAATTAGGAGGTAAAATCAAAATGAATATTGAAGACATTAAAAAACTAAGAGCCACCACCGGAGCCGGAATGATGGATGCCAAAGCTGCATTAGAGGAAGCCGGTGGCGACTTCGATAAGGCAATTGCCATTTTACGCAAAAAAGGCTTGGCTAAGGCCGCCAAAAAAGCCGACCGTAGCACTGCCGTCGGAGTTATTGAAAGCTATGTTCATAGCAGTAAAATCGGAGTATTGGTAGAGGTCAACTGCGAGACAGACTTCGTGGCTCGGACCGACGATTTTAAGGCTTTCACTAAAGACCTGGCAATGCATATTACGGCCTCTAACCCGACCTACCTTAACCCCCAGGAAATACCTGAGGACGAACTCAACGCCGAAAAAGACGCCATCAAAGATGAAGTTTTGGCCAGCGGCAAACCAGCTGAAGTCGTCGATAAAATTATCGAAGGCAAGCTTGGCAAATGGTACCAAGAAGTCTGCCTATCAGACCAGCTTTTTATTAAAGACCCTGAACAGACCATCGAGCAACTCAGGCAAGCACTGGTCGGAAAACTAGGTGAGAATATCGTCATTGCACGCTTCGTTCGCTTTGAAGTGGGTGGTGCATAATTGTAGTTTTAAGCTATAATTAAATACTATGGACGCACAACTACTCAAACAGGCCAATAGCAAATTTGATGACGCCATCGAGCACTTGGCAGCTGAGCTGGCGGGAGTTCGGTCTGGTCGAGCTAGTGCTGGTTTAGTAGATAGTATTAAGGTCGAGGTTTATGGCCAGTCGATGCCGCTTAAAGCCATCGCCACAATTAGTACGCCCGATGCCAAGACAATCCAGATTCAACCCTGGGATCAAAGCAACCTACCATTTATCGAAAAAGCTCTCAGCGAAAACCAAAACCTAGGCTTAAATCCAAGTAACGACGGCCGGGTTATTCGTGTTGCTTTGCCGGCTCTCTCGGAAGAAACAAGAATCCAGCTAGCCAGGGTCATCAAAGAAAAAGCCGAGGCTGGTAATGTTAGCTTGCGCAATGCTCGCCACGAGGCAATCAACGCGGCCAAGTCAGCTGAAAAATCCAAAACCATTACTACCGACCAAGTCGCCAAACTCCAAAAAGACCTTGATAAATCTATCGACAGTTATAATAAAAAAATCCAAGACATCTCGTCGGGTAAAGAACAGGAAATAATGTCGGTCTAGCACCGGCAGATCGACCTATGAGCCAGACAATCTTACCTCAGCACATCGGCTTTATACTGGATGGAAACCGCCGGTGGGCTATAAGCAGGGGGCTACCAAAGCTGGCGGGTCATAAAAAAGGCTATGATAATCTTAAGGTCATCGCCGAGCAGTGCTTTGATTTGGGTATCGAAACCGTTTCGGCTTATATATTCTCGACCGAAAACTGGGATCGCGAGCTCGAGGAGGTTAATTATCTGATGGATCTAGCCCTCAAGATATTTACCTCAGATCTTAAAGAACTGACCGATAAAGGCATCAAGATTGTGGTTTCGGGCAACCACAACCGGCTCGATAAAAAAATCATCAGCGCTATCGCTAAGGCTAGCGAGCAGACCTCTGGCAACACCAAAGGTACTATTAATTTATGTTTTAATTATGGCGGGCAGACCGAAATAGTTGATGCCATCAAAAAAATTATCAAAAACGGCACTAAAGCTGATGATGTCACCACCGATATGGTGCGAGAAAATCTCTACCACCCAGAGCTGCCGCCGGTCGATTATATTATCCGTACATCTGGCGAGCAAAGGCTCAGCAACTTTTTGCTGTGGGATAGCGCCTATGCCGAGCTGCAGTTTGTACCAATTCACTGGCCCGATTTTGATAGGTCCGAACTTGATAAGGTGATGGCTGTTTATGCCAGTCGGCTAAGGCGGTTTGGCCAATGATACTAACAATCGTTGTTGTTATACTGATATTCTCGGCGCTAGTAATTGCCCACGAGTGGGGGCACTTTATTGTTGCTCGCCGCAATGGCGTGAAGGTCGACGAATTTGGGGTTGGCTTCCCGCCCAAGGTATTTGGCAAAACTATTGGCGGTACACTCTATAGCCTAAACCTACTACCAATTGGCGGCTTCGTAAGGCTCAAGGGCGAGGACCAGCTCGTTAAAGACAAAGACAGCTTCTCGTCTAAGCCTTTCAGGGTAAAGTCTAAGATCATTATGGCCGGCGTAGCGATGAATCTAACGATTGCTTATTTTATTATTTTACTACTGATGATTTTTGGGATGCCGGCAATCTTGCCGTCAGGCTTTACCAGCGTTGGTCCGATCAAGCCTTATAAAATCGAAACCTCACCGTTAAAAGCTGTGGCTATCACAAAAGGTTCGGCAGCAGAAAAGGCCGGTATTGGTGTTGGCAATGAAATAATCAGTGTTAATGGCGTCGAAGTAAAAACCGATGACCAGCTCAAAGCTAGTACCAAGCAAAATGCTGGTCAATCCGTAGAGCTAGTGGTGCGCAGAGGCTCGACCAGTGAAACAATCCGAGTCCAGCTCGGCTCAGACTCGAGCAAAGGCTACCTTGGATTGGCAGCCCAGAGCGAGCAAAGAGCATACTACAACCCCTTTGTGGCCATCATCGGTGCTATTATTACGACCTTTTCATTGGCGCTACTAACGGTCGCTGCGTTTGGCAATTTTATTGCAGGCCTCTTTACTAAAGCCCAAGTTAGCGGTGATGTCGCCGGGCCAGTCGGCATTGTTAGTATCTTCGGAAGTGTGATGCAATTCGGCTGGCGCTACGTGCTGGCCTTTGTGGCTTCAATATCTTTAAGCCTGGCTGTTGTCAATAGTCTGCCGATTCCGGCCCTCGATGGCGGTCGGTTTGCATTGATGGCACTAACCAAGCTGGGGCTCAAAATAACCCCCGAGCGGGAGGCCCTAATACACTGGCTGGGCTTCGGTTTTTTGATAATTTTGGTTATTATTATTACAATCTCGGACATTTCTAGACTTTAACTCTGGTCAGTACTAGCTTGAGTTGCTAAACTAGGGAATATGATTGACGCGATCTTAGGAAAGTTCTCGCACGATATTGGTATTGACTTAGGTACAGCCAATACATTAGTTTATGTACGCGGAAAAGGGATTGTCATCAATGAGCCCTCGGTGGTTGCAATCAACACCAAGAACAAGCAGATCTTGGCCATTGGCGACGAGGCCAAGCGAATGGTCGGTAAGACGCCCGCCAACATCATAGCCACTAGGCCGCTAGTCGATGGCGTGGTCAGCGACTTCGAAATAACCGAGCAGATGTTGCGCTACTTTATTGAAAAAGTGCATCGCGAGAGCTTCGTGCTGTTCCCGCGCCCTAGGGTGGTAATTGGTATTCCGTCGGGCGTTACCGAAGTTGAGCGCCGGGCTGTTGAGGATGCCGCTACCAACGCCGGTGCCAGACAGGCTTTTTTGATTGAAGAGCCAATGGCCGCCGCCGTCGGTAGCGGTTTGGCTATTCACGACTCAGCTGGCAGTATGGTTGTAGATATCGGCGGAGGCACTAGCGAGATGGCAGTTATTAGCCTCGGAGGAATTGTCGCTAGCCGATCTATCAGAATCGCTGGCGACGAGCTGACCGAAGACATCATTATTTATTGTAAAGACGAATTCAGCCTACACATTGGTGAGCGAACAGCCGAAAATATCAAAATCAGTATTGGCTCGGCCGTAAAGCTCAAAAAGGTGCTAGAGGGACCAGTGCGGGGCAGGGATATGGTGACAGGCTTGCCTAAAGAAATTATCGTCAATTCCAACCAAATCCGAGAGGCACTCGCAAAAAGCGTGCGAGCCATCGTTGACGGCGTAAAATACACCATCGAAGAAACCCCACCTGAGCTTCTGGCAGATATTATGGACAAAGGCATCTATTTGGCTGGTGGCGGAGCCCTGCTTAAGGGGCTCGACGTACTACTCGCTCAGCAAACCAAAATGCCCGTACATATTGCCGCCGATCCGCTGACATCGGTTGCTAGGGGTACCGGCATGGTCCTAGAAGACCTCGATAACCTTAAAGATGTACTGGTCTCGACAGAGTACGAGAAAGCCCCCTACTAGGTGCAGAAAATGAAACGCAAGCAGACATTGTCGCTGGTGGTTATTTGCTCGATTGCCTTAATTCTGATTGGCATCAAGTACGCCGGCGGGTTCTGGCCTTTTAGGGCAATCAACGACAACATCCTAAATCCAGTCGGCGGATACCTCGCCAATGCTGGCAGGGGTTTTAGAGAAAACATCGAACTTATATCGAAAGCTACCGAACTTTCTCGCCAAAATAAGAGCCAAGATGCCGAAATAGTTGCACTCAAAAACCAGCTCTCGAGCCTTAAGGAAATCGCTAACGAAAACGAAGACCTCCGTAAGCAACTTAATTTTAATGAGCGCCTGAACCTCAATCTAACTCCGGCCCGAGTTGTATCTAGCGAAGGTACTAGTCTGAGAAAGTTCATTACGATTGATCGGGGTAAAAATAGCGGCATTACGACCGGCATGGCGGTGGTATCATCTGGCGTATTGGTCGGTACCGTTGAGCAGGTCAATCAATTTAGCTCAACGGTTTTTTTGACTTCTGACCCAGAGTATCGAGTGCGCGGCATTGGCCAAGATGGTCGAGCCCAAGGCATCGTTCGGGGCCAGCTAGGACAAGGCTATTTATTCGAAAAAATAACCCAAGCCGAATCTTTGAATAGCGGGGAGCTGGTCATAACGACCGGCTCAGGACTAATTCCTAAGGGCATACTAATTGGCCAAGTAGAATCGGTCCAAAAAAGCGACAATGCGGTTTTTCAATCTGCTCAGCTGCGTCCGCTGGTCAATAATGCCACTCTCGAAGTTGTATTTGTGGTGGTGGGTCTAAAACAATGAAATCAGTCTTTTTAGCAATTTGCTTGGTAATTTGTGTGCTGCTGCAGTTGTTCTTTTTGCAGAGCTGGCAGACGTCTGGAACGACCGGCAGCCTTATTTTGAGCTTCATAGTGATAGCAGCTCTATTTGCATCGACCGAAGAATTACTTTGGCTAGCACTCTTCGGTGGGCTATCGAGTGACCTCTACGCGTCCTCGGTCTTTGGCTTTTATTTGGTTTTTTATTTGCTAGTGGCAGTTATTGCTAAATACTTTTTGAAGTTTGGGGAAATCGAGTATTCTTGGTGGAAGCCAATGGTATTTTTGGTAGCAGCAAGTCTTGTACAAGCCATGGTGGTGAGCCTGCCACTTTTGGCCTCGAGTCCAATAACGGCTGTCACAGCTAGGCTAGTGGTATACGTTAGCTTAACTGCAATAGCTGGCTTGGCTTGGTATTTGCTTTTCACCCAGCTAGCCGAGCTGTCAAAAAAAATTAACGCCAGCAAGATTTTGAGGTAGCAGTGAGTTTATTTGGAGATTTTTACGAAAGCCCAATCCGCTTTAAGCGCAACAAAAAAGAGTTGATGGTATCACAAAGCGAAGACTGGAGCGCAGCTGTTTTGTCTGGCTCAAGCGAGCTAGTGAGCAGCGAAGCCGCTGTTCCTAGGGGCATTTATGTATTCATTAGTATTGTCATAGCACTAGCTTCCATGATGCTACTCTGGAGGTTATTTTCGCTACAAATAGTCAACGGCAAAAGTAACGCCCTGCTGGCTAGCGGCAACAGAGTCAGGACCACAATAATTACAGCCCCCCGTGGCGCCATCTATGATCGTAACGGTGTTTTGTTGGCTCGAAATACGGCCCAGTTCGATCTAGTAGTTACCCCCAGCCAACTTCCGAAAGATAAAAACGATATCACCAAGATGTCGCAGACACTAGCCTTGATTCTCGGACAACAGCCCGATGATTTACAAAATAGACTCTTCAGTGCTCAGAAAACTGACCGACCCCAAGTTGTGCTTGAAGCCAAAATAGATCGCGAGAAGTCATTGCAGGTCGAAGAAAAACTGCGTGACTTGCAAGGACTGAGCCTAGAGACCTCACCGCAGCGAGAATATCTCGATTCCGGAATACTGGCACACTTCCTGGGCTATATTGGGCGTATTTCTGAGCAAGAGTGGATTGACAATCCGGAATATCGCCCGGTCGATATGATTGGTAAGAGTGGCATCGAAAAGAGTTACGAGGCCGACCTCAAGGGAGTCGTCGGCAAAGAGCAGGTCGAAGTTGACTCGACCGGCAAACCGATAAGATTTTTGGCTAGAGTTGAGCCCAAGGCTGGTAGCAACATCGTGCTGACAATAGACATGGGATTGCAAAAGCAACTCTATGAGGCTATCAAACAGCAAGTCGAGAAGGCCGGCTCGAAGGGAGGTTCGGGGGTCATTGTTGATCCACAAACAGGCGAGATATTGGCAGCTGTTAATTACCCGACCTACGATACCAACCTCTTTGCAAAGGGTATTAGCCAGCAGGATTACGATGCCCTACTCAATAACGACGCCAAGCCCTTGCTTAACCGTGTAACATCAGGCAGCTACCCAATAGGGTCAGTCATTAAACCCTTCATATCCACCGCCGCGCTACAAGAAAATGTTATTAGCGCTTCAACTATTGTGGTCGATAGGGGCAAGCTAGATGTCCCGAACATCTACGACCCATCGATAGTTTATAGCTTTAAGGGCTGGAAACCCGAGGGTCTTGGACCTGTCAATGTAGTGGGGGCTATTCAGTGGAGCTCGGATATATTCTTCTACCAAGTCGGCGGTGGGTTCCAGAGCTTCCAGGGGCTTGGCGAACGGCGCCTGCTCGATTGGTATTCGAAGTTTGGATTCGGTAAAAAAACTGACATAGATATAGCCGAGGAAGGCTCAGGCCAGCTGCCTTCGCCAGAGCTCAAAAAGAAGGCCACGGGTGAATCCTGGTATGTTGGTGATACCTACAATATATCGATTGGGCAGGGTGATTTTAGGGCCACTCCGCTGCAAGTTGCGATGGCCACATCCGTAATCGCAAACGGTGGCAAGCTCCTCAAGCCACACCTCTTGTCTTCGATTACATCAGATGAAACGCTGGTCCGAAAATCCCCAGTCGATATCTTGCGGGCTAACTTTATTAGCCCTAGTAATGTCAAGCTCGTCCAGCAAGGTATGGAAGCAGCCGTTAGCGGCGGTACGGCGTGTTGCAGCATCAAGTCCGAAGTACCAGTTCAGGTGGCCGCCAAAACTGGCACTGCCGAGACTTCTTCAGAAGGGTACGATGGTAAGAACCTGCGCACCAAACCGCACGCTTGGTTTAGCGCCTATGCACCAGCCAGTAACCCCAGAATCACCTCACTAATCATGATCGAAAACTCTGGCGAAGGGTCGGTCTTTGCAGCACCTGCGACCAGAGAAGTCTTCAAGTGGTACTTTGCTAACCGCTAGCTGCCATCTACAATAATGCTTGACAGCGACTTGGTATTTTGTAATAATAAAAACAAACACGTAACATCTTTTAACAAGCTATTGAGATAACACCTTATAGAAAATGTTTAAAGAGAAGTTCGCCTTAGAAAGCGATTTTTTGTTTTATTGGGTCCATAGAAAGGAAATACTAATGGCTAAAAACAATGATTTTTACTTAACTCAAGAAGGTCTTACGGAATTGCAAGCCGAGCTTTACGACCTAAAAAATAACAAGCGCAAAGATGTTGCCAGCTCGCTCAAAGAAGCCAAAGAATTTGGTGATTTAAGCGAAAACACCGACTGGGACGATGCCAAATCTAGGCAGCTCTTTATTGAAGGTCGAATTTCTGAGCTCGAAAACATCCTCAAGCGAGCCAAAGTTATCGAAGGTGGAGTTAGTGACGAAGTCGCCATCGGCTCGACCGTCGATGTCCAGCTCGAAGACGACAAGCACACCTTCAAAATTGTCGGTTCAACAGAGGCTAACCCCGATGCCGGCAAGATCTCGCACGAATCCCCCATTGGTAAGGCTCTAATGGGCAAAAAAGTTGGTGAGCATGCCCAAGTACAAATCCCTGCCGGCTCCGTTACTTACAAAATTCTAAAAGTAAAATAGCTCCCTTTCTCTCTCAGAAGACCCTATCAGAGTTTTTGGTAGTCAGGTATAATTAAGTCATGAACGAGGATATTAAAAATCACTATTGGCTAGATATCTTGGTAGACAAGATAACCAAAGCCCACCCAGCAGGCGAGCTTATTGTATCTAGTGGCATCTCGCCATCGGGACCGTACCATGTTGGCCATGCCCGGGAAATACTCACTGCCGATGCCGTCTATAAAGGTTTAAAGCAAGCTGGCCGGGCTGTTCGGCACTTGCATTTCGTAGACGATATCGAAGCGCTCAGAAAGCGCTACCCATACTTACCCGAAAGCTACGAGCTAGAGGCCGGCAAGCCGCTTTATAAAATCCCTGCCCCCGATGGTAAGGCCAAAAGCTATGCCGACCAATTTTTTACGGAGTATCTTAAAAGTTCTAAGCTGCTCGGCGTCGAGATGGAAGTTTTTCGAACCAGCGAGCTATATAGCAAAGGCGTATTTACCGAAATGATCAACCTAGCGATGCAAAAACGCGATCAAATTGCCGAAATTTTGCAGCGCGTCAGTGGCCGAGAGCTCGAGGCCGGCTGGCAACCGATTCAGATACTCGATGAGTCCTCAGGAAGCCTCAAGACGGCCAAGTATGTTGGTTACGATTTTGACAGCTGCAAAGCGCACTACATCGGCCAAGATGGTAAGGATTATTTTGCCGATGCCGGAAGCGGCCAAATCAAACTCGATTGGCGGCTCGATTGGCCAGCCCGCTGGAAACTCTACGGCGTACAAATCGAGGGCTTTGGCAGGGAGCATGCTACCAAGGGCGGCAGTTACGATACTGGCGTGGTGTTGGCTAAGGAGATTTTTGGCTATCAGGCGCCTATCGCCGTACCTTACGACAATATCGCGCTCAAAGGCCAAACCAAAAAAATGAGCTCATCGCTTGGGAACCTAGTAAAACTAATTGATTCGCTGGAAATTATTCCTGCCGAGATACTGCGCTACTTCACTTTCAAGAGTCGCCCTGAGCGGCAGCTGACCTTCGATACTGGCTTGGGCCTATATACCCTGATTGACGAATACGCCAAGACCGAAGCGGCCGTTTTGGCAGGTGAGGAGCCGGAGTTTAAAAAAGCCTGGCAGTTAGCAAGCCTATCGGGTAAGGATCATATCATTAGTACCTTACCATTTTCGCACATGGTGACGGTTTATCAGACTGCTCGAGGTGACATAGCGATGGTTATGGATATGCTTAATCGTACTGGTTTCGAGAAAGCCGTCCAGACTCAAGCCGACTCAATAGCCCGCGAGCTCGAGTATGTAGCGCGTTGGCTGTCAGCCTACGCGCCTGAGAGCATCAAATTTGAGGTTCAGACCAAGCTCCCAAAATTAGAGCTAACTTCGCAAGATCGTGATTTTCTTGATAGCCTGGTGGCCTCACTAGCTAGCTCAGAGCTGACACCAGATGCCATTCACGATGCCATATACTCTACCGCAACCGCAAAAGCCATCAAGCCAGGTCTGGCTTTTAAGCTCATCTATCAACTATTTTTAAATAAAGACCAGGGCCCCAAACTAGGCTTTTTCTTGTCGAGTTTAGACAGAGATTTCGTGATAGCTAGGCTATCGCTTAAAAGTTAGGTTATAATAAACTTATGTTAGATATTAGATATATCAGAGACAACACCGAAGCGGTCCAGCAATCCATCGCCCGTCGCGGCTTGGTTTTGGATGTCGAGGAGCTACTGACTGTCGATGCCACTAGGCGAAGGTTGATCGCCGAGATCGAAGCAGTTCAGGGTAGCCGCAACACCATAGCTGCTCAGGGTAAAACTACAAAACCTAGCAACGAGCAGATTAGCCAGGGCAAAGAGCTCAAATCGCAACACGAAGCACTCGAGCTGGAGCTTAATAATACCCTAGCCCACTATAACGATCTACTCTCGGAGGTGCCGAATATTATTGCCGAAGGCACGCCAGACGGCGACGAAGAGAGCAACCAGGAAATCGACAAATGGGGCAAAACTGAGCTGGGTTTTGAGCCCAAGGATCATCTTGAGATCAGCAAATTATACAATCTCTACGATTTTGAAGCCGGAGCCAAGGTATCGGGCAGTAAGTTTTATTTTACTCGTCATAAAGCTGTCAAATTGTGGCAGGCGATTCAGCTTGCTACCCAAGAAATAGTTGAGGCCGCTGGGTTCGAGCTAATTAGCGTCCCGCACCTAGTCACTACCGAGGTAGCAGCTGGTACCGGATTTTTGCCGAAGGGCGAAGAAAACCAAAATTATCTCGACAAAGAGCAAGGCTTGGTGCTGATTGCGACCTCTGAGATACCAATTACCGGCCTGCATAGTAATGAGGTTTTGGAGCTCGGTAGCGCCATTAAGTATGCCGGCATCAGCCCGTGCTATCGACTCGAGGCTGGCAGCTATGGCAAATTTAGCAAAGGGCTGTACCGAACTCACCAATTCGATAAGCTCGAGATGTATGTTTTTTGTAAGGCCGATCAAAGTGCCGCGACCTTGCAGGCTATATTAAAAATTGAGCGCCAGATTTGTGAGCAATTCGAGATACCATACCGGGTGGTGCGCATTGCGGCTGGCGATTTGAGCGCTCCAGCCTACGAAAAATACGATGTCGAATATTATTCGCCTGTCGACCAACGCTACCGAGAGCTAACGAGCTGCAGTAACTGTACTGACTACCAGGCTAGGAACCTCAATATTAGATACCGCGATGATGACGGCAAGCTAGCCTTTGCCCATACGCTCAATGGTACGGCGGTTGTTTCGAGCCGAATGCCAATTGCAATTCTTGAAAACCACCAGACTGCCGACGGCAGAGTAATATTACCCAAGCCCATTGCCAAATATTACGGTTCGGACGAATTATAATAACCAAGGAGGTAAGATGATACAAATCCAGCTGACAGGTCGTAAATTTGAAATCGACAGCGAACTCAAAAAATACACCAACCGCAAACTCGGAAGCCTCGACAAGTACTTGCCCAGGTCGCACCGCAACCAAGGCATGACAGTGGAGATATTCAAAGACCCCTCGGGTAAGGAAGATAACCGCTACAAGGTTGTGGCAGTCTTGAAAGTCCAGGGCCCCGACATCGTCGCCGAGACCGCTACCATCAACCCTCACTCGGCGGTCGATATTGTCGAACAGAAGCTCAAAATACAGATCAGAAAGTACAAAGAAAAGCACCAGCCTAAAAAAATCCGTATAAAAGATTTTTTTGACAAATTTACTTCGCAATAAGCACACCAAACCTGTATAATAGCTAGCATGTCGATTTTTAGTAAAATTTTTGGCGATCCTAACAATCGCGAAATCAAAAAAGACCACATGATTGTCGTTGAGATTAACGCTCTAGAGCCAGCTATTAAGGCCCTAACCGATAAGCAGCTATTGGCCAAAACTGACGAATTTAGAGCTCAACTCAAGAAAGGGAAGAAGCTCGATGCGATTTTGCCAGAAGCCTTTGCGGTAGTCAGGGAGGCCTCCAAGCGAACTCTCGGGCAACGGCAGTTCGACGAGCAGCTAATTGGTGGGATAGTCTTGCACGAAGGCAAAATAGCCGAGATGCGCACCGGAGAGGGCAAAACCTTGGTTGCAACCCTGCCGCTGTATCTTAACGCACTCGAGGGCAAGGGTGCCCACCTAGTGACCGTCAACGATTATTTGGCACGCGTTGGCGTCGGCTGGATGGGCCCGATTTATCATTCGCTGGGGATGACGTCGGCGGTCGTTTTGCCCCAAGGCTGCTATATTTATGACCCCGACTTTTCGGACGACTCGCACCACGATGTGCGGCTCCGCCAGCTTCGTCCTGTGACCAAGCAAGAGGCCTACCGGGCGGATATTACCTATGGCACCAATAACGAATTCGGCTTTGATTACTTGCGCGATAATATGGTTTCGGATCTCAACGAATGCGCTCAGCGCAAGCTCAATTTTGCAATCGTCGATGAGGTAGATTCGATTCT
>SICB01000017.1 GCA_009691555.1 Patescibacteria group bacterium
GGTATATTTGCCGCAAATGAATACTGGGTTATAGCTCAAAAAGTTAGCTAATTAGCCCCTTTAAGTATTCCCCATACCCAGACTTCACTAAGTCTTTGGCGATTGTATTGAGCTTACTGGCAGTAATAAACCCTTCGCGGTAGGCGACCTCTTCGATACAGCCGATCTTGAGGCCAGTGCGTTTTTCGATGACATGTATGTATTCGGCCGCCTCCATCATAGAGGCAAAGGTACCGGTATCGAGCCAGGCCGAACCACGGTCCATAACCTGTACTTTGAGCTTTTTGCGTTTCAGGTACTCTGCATTTACAGCAGTTATTTCTAGCTCCCCGCGATCGCTGGGCTTGATTTGGTGGGCGATATCGACGACATCGTTATCATAAAAGTACAGCCCCGTAATTGCGAAGTTCGATTTTGGCTTGGTGGGCTTCTCGACTACCGATACGACATTCATGCCATCGTCGAACTCAACCACCCCGTAGCGCTCTGGGTCGGATACCTGGTAGGCGAATATTGTGCCGCCATCGACATCCGTACACTGCTTGAGGGCCTTACCAAACTGACTACCATAAAAGATGTTATCGCCCAGTACCAGGGCGACTTTGTCGCTACCTATAAACTCTTTGCCAATAATAAAGGCCTGTGCCAGGCCATCTGGCGACGGCTGCACGGCGTAACTGAGGCTAATACCGATATCACTACCATCGCCCAAAAGGCGCTTAAATTGGGCCTGCTCGTGCGGAGTGGTGATAATTAAAATGTCTTTTATACCCGATAGCATTAGCGTACTGAGCGGATAGTAAATCATTGGTTTATCATAAATAGGCATTAGTTGCTTACTAATACCTTTGGTGATTGGGTACAGGCGGGTGCCACTGCCGCCGGCTAAAATGATTCCCTTCATTACAGCTATTTTAAACCAATAATAATAATTTGTAATGCTTAGCCGATATCGGCACTACAACTACAGCTACAGCCAAAACAACTCGCCTCTTACCTAATGGCCCTTGATATCGTATAATATAGTTGATAACGATTGGCCATAACAGATGAATAAGCTAAAAACCCGGTGGGCAAACTCCAAAACCTGGCATCATATTTTGCTAGGCGTGGGTTTGGTTTTGACTCTGTACTTTGCGATTATTTTTATGGTGCGCCTCGGGCATTACGACAAGCTGCTACCCGGCATATCCTTACGCGGAGTGTATGTCGGTGGCCTCACCAAGCCCCAGGCCACTGCGAAGCTCGACGAGCTCACGGCGCGCTATATGAACTCCGAGATTACCTACCAAGCAAACGGCCAAAGCGTTACTACTAAGCCCGCCAGCTTTGGCATTAGCTTCGATAACCAAGCCTTTGTCGATGAGGCTTTCAAGCTCGGCCGCGATAGCGACATCATTAGCGATATTGCAACCCAAACCTCACTGCTATTTAGCGCCCCGGAAATCATGCAGCTGGGTGTCGACGGCGCTGTGTTCTCGAAGGAGCTGGTCAATATCAATCGAATCATCGCCAGGCCCAGCCAAAATGCCGAGTACCGCTTTGAGGGTGGTAAAATTAGCGTCACCGAAGCCAGGAATGGAGAAAGTATCGATATGGGTTGGGCAATATTTAACCTTACCAGGCAATTTAGTGAGCTCAAAAGTAAGCTTGATCTGCCCGTAACCACCTCGCTACCAAACCGCAGTACCGAGATGCTATTAAGGCAAAAAGATACCGTGGCCAATATCGCAAAAAGGCCCTTGGTGCTGACCTACGCCGACAAAAGCTGGACCATTACTCAGCAGCAGCTGGTTAGTTGGGTTGATATCGACTACCAAAAAGGCCCCCTTATTACGGACTTATTAAACCGCTACTTCTATATACCGATTATGCTCAACGACTTTAGTATCAACAAGCAAAACGTCGTAAATTATTTGGCTGGCCTGGCTGGCGATATAAACCAGCCGGCCATTGATGCCACCCTAACAATTAGCGGTGGGCGAGCGACTGTTTTTAAACAAAGCCGCGACGGCAAAGTGCTCAACACCTCAAAAACTGCCGATGCCATCATAGCGGCCACCGAATCTATCGACAATCAGCCGATTGAGCTCACCGTGGATGTCCAAAAAGCCGTAGTGGCAGATAGCAATATCGATAACCTCGGCATTAAAGAGCTAATTGGTGAGGGCATAACGTACTTCCCGGGCTCGTCGGCCGCCCGATTGCAAAATGTTAGAGTTGGGGCTGCTAGGTTTAATGGCGTATTACTAAAGCCCGACCAAGTATTTAGTTTTGGTGAGTATCTGGGCGAGGTTGGTCCTGAGCAGGGTTATGTCGAGGGGCTTATTATTCTCGATAAGCGCGTCGAAAAGGCCTATGGTGGTGGCTTATGCCAGGTATCGAGTACCGCCTATCGGGCGGCGCTGTTTTCTGGTTTGCCGATTGTCGAGCGCACCAACCACTCTTTTGCAATTAGCTACTACACGGCGCCGTTTGGGGTGCCTGGGGTCGATGCCACTATCTACTACCCACAGGTCGATATGAAATTCAAAAACGATACCGGCCACTACATACTAATCCAAACCGAGATGGTCGGCACGACGCTGAAGTTTAGCTTTTATGGTACCAAAACAAAGACTGGGGTTATTGACGGTCCAACTTTTGTGTATGGCAGCAGCGACGTGACCAAGCCGTCTCAGACGGTCTTTTATAGGCGGGTGCTGGACCTGTCGGGCAATGTCATAAAGACCGACACCGTCAATACCTACTACAAATCGTCGCTCGACTTCCCTGTCGCGCAAAACTAATTATAGTTAATTAAAAAGCCTGCTATCAGGCTACTTGCCGATACAAAAGTTTCTGAATATCGAGTCGATAATTTGCTGGTTGGCGTGCTCGCCAGTTAATTCGTTGAGATCTTTAGCTACAAGCTCCAGCTCGGCGCTTATAATATCGAAGCTCAAGTTCTGGGCCTCGTACTCGAGCTTGGTTAGTGCCTGCTCTACGCGGTTAATGATATTTAGTTGACGCTCAGTCAGGATTTGCAGGCTGGTCTGGGCTTGGTCGAGGCTCAAACTGATAATTTTGTCAGTTAAGTTTTTGATGCCAGATTTTTTTAGGGCGCTGATTTGAATACCTTTTGATTTATTATTGCCGATATCGGACTTGGTGAATACTTTAATTGTTTTTGGGCTATCGATGTACTCGATAAGGTGGTTGGACTCAATAAAAGCCTTGGTTTTGGATTCTTGGCCGGGCTCGATTAGTAATAGTATAATATCGGCGCTTTTGATATTGGCGATAGATTTTTCGATGCCGATTTTTTCGACTGCACCGGGTTTGGAATTGAGCCCAGCGGTGTCGATGAATTGGTAATTGATTCCGCCTAGCTCGGCGGTTTCGCTAATTGTGTCGCGGGTAGTTCCGGCCTGGCTCGATACGATCGAGCGATCAAACCCAAGTAGGGTGTTGAGTAGCGTACTTTTACCGGCATTGGGTAGCCCAATTAGCGCGACGTTGATTCCCTCTCGCAGTTTTGGCAATATCTCGGAGCCCGCCTTGATGATGTTGATTTTGGTTATTATACTAGCCAGGGCCTCGGCAATCATGGTGCTATCAAGTAGCGGCAGGTCTTCTTCCGAAAAATCCAAGTCAGCAGCAAGGGTAGCGCCGAGCTTGGTGACTTCGCCCGAGATATTTTTAATTTGCTTACTAAATTCGCCAGCCAATTGTCTGGTAGCGAGCCGAGCCAGCTGGGTATTCTCGGCCGATACCAGCTCCATAATGGCTTCGGCCTGGGCTACGTCGATTTTGCCATTATAATACGCTCGCTCACTAAACTCGCCGGGCTTGGCGGCCTCGATACCGGCGGCAAAGAGTACGTCTAAGATGTTGCGCTGAACGACCTTCGAGCCGTGGCAGTGGATCTCGACAACGTCTTCGCCGGTAAAAGAGTTTGGTGCCTTAAAATAAACCATCATTGAGTGGTCGATTTTTTGCTTATCTTCATAAATCCAGGCCGGCTTGATATGGTTTGGGGTTGGTGTTGCGGTTGAGTTAGTCAATAGCTTGTAGGCGCCCAGCGCGCCCAGACCGGATATCCTAATAACTGCGATGGCGCCTCTCCCGGGCGCAGTAGCGATGGCGGCAATGGTTGAGTTAGTTGAGTTCATTTATCTTTTTTTAATAACTACGTGGCGAGCAAGGTCTTCGCCCTCGCTGGCCGTAACAACATCTGGATTATCGGCGAGTAAGGTATGTACCGAGCGGCGCTCGAAGGCGTTCATTGGTGCAAGGTGCTGGTCTTCCCCACTAGCTATGGCTGCGTCAGCAAGCTCCTGGGCAATACCCTGGACCTTCTCGACACGCTCTTTTTTATAACCGCCGATGTCGATGCCTACATAGCCCTCGTCGCTCGACTGGCGGCGATAGATGGTATTGACGATGGCCTGAAATGAGCGCAGGGTTTCGCCGCCCTTACCAATTAGTAGCGCCGAATCGTCGGAGCTAATGGTAAGGTATATCGGCTCTTGTGATTCGACCGATATAGTAGCTGAAACACCCATAGAATCGAGTATTTTCTGGGTGATGTCTTGGGCTTCGGTGGCCGACATTACTTTTTGCCCTTGTTTTTGATTCTGGTTTTAACGCGGGGCTTGGGTAGCTTCTTGGTGGCCGAGACTGTGGAGCCTTTTCTAATGACCTTCACGACGTCCATCTCTTCCATGGTCTCGACTTCTTTACGCATAATCAACCATTGCTGGCCGATCGATAGGAAGTTGGTGGTGATCCAGTAGGTTGGTAGCGCAGCCGGTAATCCCCAGGCAATAAATACCGTCAAGGCGGGGAAGGTGTAGTTCATCATGGCGGTCATCTGGGCCTGGCTGTCCTTGACAGCGCTTGCTTGCTTTTTTGGGGTTAGCATCTTGACTTGCACGAACTGGGTTAGGCCCGAGAGCACTGCCAAGATGGCGTTGGGTTTGGCCATCGATACAATCCCAAACAAAGTAACGTCAAATGGTATTTGGCCAGTGATAATGGATTGGATGTAGGGAAGGTTTTTGACTGGTGCGTACAAAAGCGCTTCGATCCCCTGTATCGAGCCTGTAGCGCGCTGAAAGACCACGAACATCGCAATTAGAACCGGGAATTGTAATAGCGTCGGTAGGCAGGCCGAAAAAGGATTAACCTCTTTCTCTTTATACAGCTCCATCAGCATGGCGCTTTCTTTTTGCTTGTCGCCGGCGGCCTTAGCGCGCACTTTGGCTATATCGCCCTGCATCGCCTGCATTTTCTTTTGGCTGTGCAGTTGTTTGCTAGCTAATGGCCAGAGTATTAGCCTAATTACAATTGTTAGCAAGATAACACTAAGGCCAAAATCGTGGCCCGGAATCACCCCATAAATAAAAAATAGGGCATTAACTAGCGGGGCAATTAAAATTGTGTCAAATATAGCGCCTATTTGTTGCATTATTGTCTCTCCTCTTCTATAAACCTAAAATCCATTTTAGGTTTGGCTAATGGGTTACATTGTACTATACGAAAGATACTTATACCAACACCTTTAATAGCGCCGTGCTTGGTGATGGCGAGTTTTGAATACTGACTACAGCTCGGAAAGTGCCGGCAGTAGCCATAAGGATACTTGGCTTTGCGGGGGCCGTGGTCGGGCGATAGGGTTCGCTGGTAAAGGTCGATGGTTTTAATGAGCAACTGCTTCACGACAGCTGCCGTGCCATTAGGGTGTTGATTTCTTTTTGAAGCTCGGCCGGGCTGAGCTGTGAGAAGTCGCGCCGAATCAAGATAACCAGCTTGGTCGGGGCTTTTATTTTGGGGTACATGGCCTCAACGATGGCACTAGTACGGCGGCGTAAGCTATTGCGCACCACGGCGCTCTTTGAGACTTTTTTGGATACCACAAAACCCACCTGGGAGTAATCGAAATTAGAAGGCATATAATACAGCGCCAAATTGGGCGTTGCAAACCTTTTACCAGATTTGTAAAGTCTTTGAAAGTCGCTATTTTTGCGGAGTCTGTTGGTCCGCTTGAGCACTTTAAGCAGCTATCCGTGCGCGGCCCTTGAGCATGCGCCTTTTTAGGATAGCTCGTCCTGCAGTAGTGGACATACGCTTCATAAAGCCGTGTACGCGCTTTCGGTGGCGTTTCTTTGGTTGGTATGTTCGTTTCATAACCGTCCTATTGTATAACAAAATCAAAATAATTTCAATTATCCACAGCAACAGCTAATTTACAGGTTATAGCAATAAAATTGTGGAAAACGCCTATCAATGTAGTGTATAGTGTTACAAAAGAGGGTGATTAAATGGATATAAAGTTACAAACAGTCTGGGGGTCTGTGCTAGGAGAGCTAGAGATAGTCTTGTCTCAGGCTAACTTTCAGACCTGGCTTAAAGGTACCGAACTTGCTGAGCTGGAGGGCGATAAAGCCGTTATTTATGTCCCAAATATCTTTACCCGCCAGTGGATCCAAGATAAATACCACTTACAGATATTAGATGCCATCCGCAAGGTCGAGGCGGGCATTAAGATAGTCGAATACACCACCAAAAAACAATCTGGGAAGCCGGTTGTTGAGGCCGATAACTCCATCAACCCTGCCCTAGAGGCGGCTAGCAAAAAATATTCTAGCCCGGCGCAATCTAGTATTGACTCCTATGGCGACTTCAAACCAAACCAAAAATATAAGTTTGATAACTTCATAATTGGCTCTGGTAACAAGCTGGCATTTTCGGCCGCCCAGCTAGTGAGCGAAAAACCAGGCGAAAACTACAATCCGCTGTTTTTGTACGGACCGCCAGGTGTTGGAAAAACTCATTTGCTATGGGCTATTAGCAACGAAATACACGCTCGACAACCAAATTGCAAAATACTCTACTCGACCAGCGAGGAGTTTGTTAATACTTTCTTGACAGCAATCCGAAAGGGCGAAAAATTTACCGACAAATACCGCAAAGTCGATGTTTTGCTAATCGACGATATGCAGTTTATTGCTGGAAAAATAAAAACCCAAGAAGAATTCTTTCACACCTTCAATGCTCTACACCAGTACAACAAGCAGATTGTGCTTTGTAGCGACCGGCCACCAAAAGACATTCCGACTCTCGAAGATCGCCTCAGAAGTCGGTTCGAATGGGGAATGGTGGCCGATATTCAACCCCCCGATTTTGAAACCAGGGTGGCGATTTTGATGAATAAAGCCAATTCGCAGTCGTTAGAACTAGATATGGATGTGGCCGAGTTTGTTGCTACCCATATCGACAACAACATCCGTGAGCTAGAGGGTGCCCTGACTAAGGTTATTGCTCACTCTCGCCTGCATGGCCAGCCGGTCGATCTACCGCTCGCGCAGGATGTGCTAGGGATGTATATATCGCAAACTCAAGTCAAGGTTAACCCTAAAATAGTACTCCAAAAAACAGCCGACTACTTCGAGATAAGCTACAATGACATCGTTGGTACAAAGCGTTCACGCGAGATAGTGGTACCGAGGCAGATTGCGATGTTTATTATGCGTGAAGAGCTTAGTTTGAGCTTTCCCCGTATCGCCAAGAGTCTTGGTGGTAAAGACCACACCACTATAATGCATGGAGTTAGTAAGATCCGTACCCAATCGGCGCGCGATAGCGTTATGAGCCAAGATATACAGTCTATTAAAAAGATTTTGGTGGGTAAGTAATATGTGGATAAGCATGTGCAAAAACGGTGGGTATCTTGTGAAAAACCGATTGTTTATTCACAATCAATTCACCATTGACGAATCAAAGAACTTAAATACTGTTGATAATGGGGTGTTTATACAGACTTTATCAAAACTTTTTAATGATTTTATACACATTACTTTTAGGCTTTATAAAAGCTTAATAAGGTTTTTTACACACTATCCACAACAACTATTACTATTACTACTATCTATTAAATTAAATATAATAAATAAGACAAATCTAAATTGGAGTTAAAAAAATTATGAAAGTTGCTGTAAAAGTAAAATATCTTCTAAAAGCTGTAAACATCTGTTCTAGACTGGTTAGTAACCGCTCTTCCCTTGAAGTGCTAGGCAACATCCTAATTGAAACCGACAAAAATATCCTAAAATTAAGCTCGACCAATCTAGATCTCGCGATTACCACGAAGCTGGGCGCTAAAGTTGAGAAGGAAGGCAAAATAGCCATCCCCGCTCGCCTGCTTGCTGAGCTGGTTAATTCTATCTCTGAGGACACCCTACAACTTATCGCCGACGACACCAATCTAACCATTAAAGGCAGTGGTATTGTTAGCCGCCTGAATGGCGTAGCAGCTAGTGAGTTCCCTACTCTGCCAGTGCTCGCCAACACAAAGTCGATCAAGTTTGATTCGTCTAGCCTCAAAAATAATCTAGAAAAAGTCTTGGCTAGTGTTAGTATCGACGAATCCAGACCAGTCTTGGCTGGTATTTATTTTAGTTTTAGCGACAACCAACTAATTTTGGCCGGCACCGACAGCTATCGGCTATCGGAAGTCAAAAGCGCCTACCAATCCAGCGAATCTATCAATTGCATTATACCTGTCAGGACGGTATCGGAGCTACTGAGGTTGATATCGTCCGAAGCTGTTGAAGGAATCGAAATAATTATTGGTGAATCTGAAATATCTTTTATCGTTGGCGATAGCCAGCTAATATCGCAATTAACCGAGGGTAAATACCCAGATTACAAAAAAATAATCCCCGAAACTACCGCCACAACCATCGAGTGCGATAAAGATAAACTAATTGAGGCCGTCAAGGTTAGCTCGGTGTTTGCCCGCGAGAGCTCACACGGGATTGCTCTGAAAGTTGTAAAAGACGAGCTCACCATCGATGCCCAAACCAGCGACGTCGGAGAAAACACCATCAAAATAACCGTCAAAAAGACCGGCAAGGATGCTTCTATCAACATTAACGCCAAGTACATTACCGATATCTTATCGGTGATAGATGGCAAAATAATAACAATCGGTATCAACGATAAGCTCGACCCACTGGCACTGAGACCAAAAGCCAAAGGCGCCACCGAAGTGCATATCATTATGCCCTTGCGTAGCTAATGATCGAATCCATAAAACTAGTTAATTTTCGGTCTCACAAGGAATTAAGTATCGACTTTAGTCCCAATACGACCGCTATTATAGGCAGTAATGCAGCTGGCAAAACCAACATCCTAGAGGCACTGTACTATGCCTTTATTACCAAATCATTTCGCTCGGCGCAGTCTTCGTTGATAAAAAGAGATATGGATTTTATGAAGCTCAATATCAACTACCAGCACGAAAAGCCAAGTAATCTAGAGTACCGCCTAAAGCAAAGCAAGGGCTTCGTATCGCGTACAATTACCATTAACGGCGTCAAAAAACGCGCCTCTGATGTTATTGGTATCCAACCGATCGTAATATTTGTACCTGACGATGTGCGGATTATAACCGACGGCCCGCAGTTTCGCCGCAACCTGATAAACAATATCATCATTCAGACTTCCAGGGAGTACCTAACCGCCATAAGCCGCTTCCAAAAAATATTAACTCAACGCAACAAATTGCTTTATAACCTAAAACATAACCGTAATAATTCTAAAGATCAGCTTTTTGTCTACAATCTCCAGCTGGTAAATCCAATTAGTACAATATACTCACACCGCGACGAACTAGTGGCCTTTCTTAATAAAAATCTCGGCCAAAAATACTCCAGTATTAGCGGGAACAGCGACAAAATAACAATCGAACAGCTCAACACTCTACCCAAAGACAAAGACCACATCCTAGCCGCACTAGAGGCTCGTCTGGGCGACGATATGGCGGCCGGGTTTACGAGCAAGGGTCCGCACAAAGACGAGCTTGCAATAAGCCTCAATGGCTTCTCGACGCGTGACAATTTGTCACGCGGCGAGAACCGCTCATTGTCGCTAGCCATTAAGCTTTGCGAGCTCGATTTTATTCGCCTCAAAAACGAAACCCCTCCCCTGCTTTTGCTCGACGATGTATTAAGCGAGCTCGACGAGCAAAGGCAATCGCACCTCATTGAGCAAGCAGCCAACCAGCAGACAATTATTACTTCAACCTCAATTAGTGATAGCATCAATGATTATGAGATAGTAAAAATATAATGGAACCGATTAGTAAAAACCAAGATCTAAAAAAATACTCCAAACTTCAGTCTGGGGCCAGCGAGCTCGTGACAATCAAAAACAAAATTACTAAGCTAACTGGGATCGAGCCAGAATCTGTAATGATTCGCCAATGCACAATCATTATTAAGGCCAAAAACAACTACGAGGCCCTGGAGCTTAGATCGAACACAGACAAAATAATGGAATCATTAGAACTAGATAAAATTAAAATAACAGCTTAGCCGAAGCACTTAGTAAGTCAAATCAATACTATATACAGTACTTTTTGGACCTTTTGGATCAGGCAGCTGAATAGTATAGTAAAGTTTATTTTTTTCAATAGATACACCCAAGCTTGGCTGAGCTAGACTATATAGAAAAATACCTCTCAGTGCGCCCTACCCTGCTCTTAGATGACGTATTGAGTGAGCTAGACATTAGTCGCCAATAATTTTTACTGTCTCATCTAGGCCGTCAACAAACTTTTATTACCACCACTCATTTACCTGAAAAAACGATCAAAAATTTTCAACACATAACACTACAGCTATGAGTCTAGAGCCAATTAGTTTTAATAAAAAAGATGTTACCAGCAAACTTGGTACTATCAGTGAAATAAAAAAAATAACATTTGAAATAACTGATATTGAGGTTCAAATAAAAAAACTAGATCCACCTAAGATTATTATAGTTGTAGATAATTCCGCTGCTGCTAGTGAGCTAAACCTTCAAAAAAACACGGTATTAAAAAGCCCAGAAGATTATGGTATTGAAAGTATTATGATCAAGACTGTTTAGCTAGGTCTGTAGCCAGCTGGAAATTCACTACGCAAATCTATGGCGGTATAGTCAAGTATGTAATTATTTAAATTTATATTTTTTGAGCGTAGGTAGTCAAGAGCTTGATTGGTGTATGTCCTTAGGTCTTTAAGGTATCTTTGTCTTTCTTGAGGTGTTGCAGGTAGCGCAATGTCACCTGGTTCAAAAAACTTCATTGTTATATTTATTGTAGCAGGCTGCTGAATTCCTTCTGCCGGAAAAGCATAGCTAATCTTGTATTTATCGGTTTCGTGAGGTAATACATCTACTATGGGGTCGTCTGGAAAGGTTTCTCCAGACGAAGCCTGTTCGTTATACATTTTTTTATCTGCCTCTGACAGCTGGCTATACTTTATTTTTTTAACAGTCATCACTATGTTTGAGTTTAGCAGCGAACCGTTTTTTGACTTAATGTTATTTAAAATCAAAGCATACTTGCCTGGCAAAGGCGTTGTTCCGATAGTAATTTTTAAGGTATCACCGCTTACTTCTATTGTATTGATGCTTTCAAAACTAAACACAACCATATCTTGAGGGTTTTTATTAAAACTATCCTCTATATATTTCTCATCTAGTTCGTGATTATATTTTATATTTAAAACACCCAAAGAGTCAGGGAAACTATCTACATTTGGTGATGTTTCTACGATTCTAAAATTTAAAAAATAAAATACCCCATAGCCAATACCAATAGTAGCTATAAAAATAATGGTTGCTATAAGTAATTTTAATTGTCGAGGGCTTATTTGCATAATGTTCCTTTCATATTATTTAAGGTAATTTTTCATAAGCATCAAACAGTCCTTTACCAAGACCAAGTATGGCCTCACCTTTCTCAAATATTGCCTGGTTTGCAGCAGGACAACTTTCTCTAGCGCAGCCTGGCCTACTGTCACCCGCAGCCGCGTCTATATGAAGGTGGGCTGAACCACAACCTTCATTACCTTGCCCAACGTATCCTATGATTTGACCGGCAGTCACGACATCGCCATTTTTTACTAATGTTTTAGATATAGACATATGCAGGTAGCTTACGGTAACGCCCTTTGTTTCGTCAAAAATAGAAACCAAGCGACCTGGGCATTTGTCTTTACCGATACTTACTACCTTACCTGGCAATATTGATAATACAGGAGTATCTGGGTCGGCCATAATGTCAAAAGCAGCATAGGGGTGACCACCTCTGCTCATGGTGCCATTGCTAAACTGACTACCATT
>SICB01000018.1 GCA_009691555.1 Patescibacteria group bacterium
AATCTGCCCAGGTTTGCAAAAACAAGTTCATAACCAGTACGGCAAGCGTTGCTGCTAGCAAGCTAATTGCGAGCAAATCTGATTTGCTGCGGACAAAGTCTCTTGTCAGGCTGGCAAAAGCCAGGATGTAGAGTAAAAGACCGGGTAGGCCGATTTCGTAGGCTATTTGGAGGTACCAATTTTCTGGGATAACAGGCTCATCAGCCTTAAAACTCGAAGGACCGGCCGAACCAAGGCCATGTCCAAATGGGCTGTTAATTATTTTTGTAGAGGTTGCTACCAAAGATTCCAGCCTGCCCTTGTCGGACCCCTCTATCCTATTCTCAAAATAACGGCCATGTAATAGGACATTTTCTATGGCGGTATTGCTGTTAATTTGGGTTGCAACTAGCACTGAAGCTAGGCATATAAAAGTAATCGAAGCGATTGCAAAATATAGCCTCCACTTTTTATCGATTGCCACAAATATCGCTACCAATACGCCAATTATTGCACCAATCCAGGCACTCCTGGAAAAGCTCAGCACTATCCCCGCTACAATTGGTAACCCGCATACTAATAGCCACCATCGTTTATTACGTATTCCGTAAACCAAGACAAAAACTAGCGGCACGACTAGATATGCTCCGAGCTGGTTGGGTCCTCCTAGTGTAGAGAATGCCCTAAAGAAGCTAATAGACCCATCAATAATTTGCTTAGGGCTGATGGTGCTGGAGTTGTAGCCGAAATTAGATAAAAACTCTGGCGCTATAAAAAAACTCTGCATAATTGCCAGTAGTGATACTATTACACCTGGAACTACTACAATCCAGAATAGTTTTGTTTTAAGTATTGAATGCTTAGCTAGTGGAGTCTGTGCGATAAAATACAATGCAATTGCAACAAGATTGGTCTTGATACCAAATAATAGCGCCTCAGAATTGGGTCTAACAAATAATGTAATCAATAAAGAGAACATTACTACCAATCCAAACAGGACATTGGTCGAGTCGAGCTCGAAAGCTAAGCGTTTTTTGGTGGCTTGGTAAATTAGCCATAAAAATGCCATAGACAAAATTACGACTTCCTTCCAGGATTGGACAATAGACCTGTCGGCACCTAGGTATCCGAGGTAGACACTTATAAAGGCGTGGAATGGCATCAAGAGTAGTACCAAAAGTGTGCCGATGCCAACTAGTCGTTGAGATATAACGGATAGCTTTTTGGCTAGCTCACTCATTTATTTGTTACTACGCTCCTGATGTATTCGTCGAGGTGCTCCGCTGCCGTACCGGCTCCCTTGATGACACAAAGCATTGGGTCCTCTGCGATGTAGGCGGGCACACCGGTAACCTTGGTCATTAGCTTGTCGATATTGCGAAGCAATGCCCCGCCGCCGGTAATTATCATGCCACGGTCAATGATATCACTCGATAGCTCGGGTGGAGTTTGCTCTAGAACGGCCTTTACTGTCAGCAGAATCTCGTCGAGCCGTTCTCTGATGGCCGAGGTTATTTCGGTACTAGTGACCTCGATTGTTTTGGGCAGACCACCAACCATATCACGACCTCGCACCTGCATCTTCTTTGGCTGGTCCAAAGCCGTGGCCGAGCCGATCTTCTTTTTGATTTCCTCAGATGTCTGGACACCAATCACCAGCCCATGTCGCTTTCTGATATGCTCCGCAATAGACGAGCTAATGCGCCCACCACCAATTCGGACTGAGCTTTCGGCGACGATGCCCCCGAGTGATATAATGGCAACCTCAGTGGTGCCTTCACCGATATCTACAATCAGATTACCAGCTGGGGCTGCAATAGGAACATTAGCACCAATCGCCGCTGCCACAGGTGCCCGAATAATGTAAACCTTTTTGGCACCGGCGGCTATTGCTGCATCTATTACCGCCCTGCGCTCGGTTGAGGTTATTCCTGAAGGCACACTCATCATAAGCTCTGGTCGAGTCAGACGAATATGACCTGATATTTTATTCAGGAAATACTTTAATAGGGCTTCGGTAATTCGGTAGTTTGCGATTACCCCATTACGCAACGGTTTTGAGGCGACAATGGTGTCTGGTGTGCGTCCCAGCATCTCCTTGGCATCGTTGCCGATTGCTACGATACGGTTATCTTCCACGCTAATAGCAACCACCGAGGGCTCATTGGCTACCAAGCCTTTTTTTGGTATATAGACTCGAGTGTTGGCGGTGCCTAAATCTATTGCGATGCGTTTATTAAACATACTTGCTATTTTAACAGGTTAAAGACCAAAGCTTAAGTGTTGGTTCTGGTAATGTTAGCTCCGAGCGACCTTAGGCGGCCGTCGAAGTGCTCATAGCCTCTGTCGATATGCTCGATTCGGTCGATAGTGGTCTCGCCGTGAGCAATAACAGCCGCAATCAAGATAGTTGCTCCTGCTCTAACATCGAAAGAAACTAGCTCGGTACCATGCAAAGTAGTCGGACCTTCGATTAGGCCAATATGACTATCGCGCAAATTGACATGGGCGCCCATTCTTTGAAGTTCAAAGAGGTATTGCAGGCGTCCCTCGTACATTGTCTCAAATATCTCCGAAACTCCCTCGGCTTGTGTAAACAATACCGCCATCGGCGCCTGCAAGTCGCTGGGGAATCCGGGGTAGATATCGGTTCGGATTTTAGTTGCAAGTATTTTTTTAGACGGCAGCATTTGGATTTTTCTTTCACCAAGGAGCTTATAATTAACGCCCATCGTATCAAAAGTGTTGAGTAGAGCATCGTGATCGTTAACAATAAAATCTTCTATTAGCAAATTTCCACCAGAAGCGGCGGCAGCTATGGCAAAGGTTCCGCTCTCTAGGTAGTCGGGAATTATTTCGCCCTCTCCGCCGTGCAGGCTTTTGACGCCCTCGATAAAGAGTACATGCGAGCCAACACCCGATATCTTGGCTCCAAGACTATTTAAAAACTCACAAAGCGCCACAATGTGTGGCTCTGTGGCAGCCATTCTGATTTCGCTAACACCATCTATTAAAACAGCCGCCAAAATTAGATTCTCGGTAGCAGTTACGCTAATTTCGTCGAGCACCACACGACTACTAGTTAGCTTACCGCGCAGCTTAATCGAATCGTCACTGGCCTCCAGTTTGCCACCGAGTTTGCTGAGCCCGTTAATGTGGGCTTTGATTGGTCTGGCACCAATGATATCACCCCCTGGAAGACCAATTTCGACTTCACCAAAGCGGGCCAGAGCTGGCCCAAGAATTAGTAGCGAAGCCCGTAATTTCTTGGTTAGTGATGTTGGGATTGCTTTGGGCCGAGCGTCCTTGGCGTTGCAGATCACGCTGCTTCCCGTACGCTCCACTCTGACTCTGAAAAGCTCCAATATTTCGATCATCACTTCGGCATCGGCGATTGCTGGCAGATTGTGTATCGTAACATCCTCTGTGGTTAAGAGCATCGCTGAGAGCATTGGCAATACATGGTTTTTGCTACCAGCAGTTCTTATAACCCCTTCGAGCTTAGTGGGCCCATTGATAATTAATTTTTGCAAGTTTATATTCCTTTAATTAAAGTGTTTGGCTCTGGTACTTTCTGGTTTATAATACAGTCTAAGCTATAACAATATGATATCACAAAAAACACGCTCTTCGCTGACTATAACTATTGGTACTATCCTGGTATCAATTGGTACTATCCTGCTTGTCGGTCTGGCTTCTGGCTATAATATCGATATATTTCGCGGCGAAATATTTGTGACTGGTCTGGCGCTACTCGGATCGAATCCAGGCGGAGCAAGTATTAAAGTAAATTCCAAACTGATATCACAAAAAACGCCCTACCGTCTTGAGAACATCAAAACAGGCCCACTTACTATTGAGTATTCTATGGCCGATTACAACGACTGGAAAGCAAACTTTTTTGTTAAGGCCGGCGAAGTAACTTTTGCAGATTACGCCCTGATGATACCCAAAATAATCGAACCTAAACAAATCGAGAGCAATCTAGTTTTTACTGACATCATCTCTGCGGCAGATAAAACCAAAATTTTTGGGTTTATAGACAACCCGGGCCTAATATACGAGGTTAAATCAAACTATGAGCTCCGTAAGGTTGTCGAGCTACCTGTTAATGACTCCATTAAAACACCAATCAGACAGACTGACATCCAAATTAGCAGCGACAGTGGTTCGCTAGTAACGCGAGCCGTCTATGACGATGCCAGCACTGCATATTTTTGGGTCAACACAAGCTCGGGAGAATTCTTTGATATCAATAAGCTTTTTAACCAGCCACTACCAAATGTACGAATTAGCCCCAAGAACAATAAAGATATCTATAGTCTCGAAGCAGGCAAAATCAGCCGCGTAAATGTCGATACTAAAAAACTCACCCTACTGCCGATGACTAATGTCAGGACTTTCGATTTGAGCAAGGACGTCGTCTTGACGGTCGAGAATCTTAGCCCCACCGATACGGCACAGCTTTTGGTGAGCTACGATTATGATGGCAACAATCGCAAGATCCTCTACCAATACCCTGCCTCAGTCAAGCCATTACAAATTATCTCTAGCAAAATCGGCAATGATTTAATCGTTTCTATCACAAACCCAGACAACAATAGCTTGACAGTGTATAGACAAGGAGAGGGTAAAAATCTTTCCTCACTGATTGGGCTCGACACATCGCTTCCGAACTTCAGCCCTAATGGACGCTTTTTATCGTTTGTGCAGGCATCTAAACTCAGGACAATTGATATCGAATTTACCGACCGCTATAGCGTTTCGCTGGCAGACATCGGGCAGATAAGTTGGCTTACCAAGTACCAGATGTTACTCAAAAAGCCAAACGGTCTTTTTATAATTGACTATAACGGCTTCAACCTATTAAAAATCCCACCCAATGCATCTTTGCTATCGGATTACAAAGTTACTACTATTTCCGACAGCAAAAGTGTCATATATTTGACAGCAGGAAAAATAAACTACTACAGCCTAGAGCCGCGTGGTGGATTAATTAACTTCCGGTAGATATTTTATTTGGGTAGGCTGATTGGATTTTGTCTGCTCATTTTTGCTTACCCCAAAGAGTCCGCTCAGAAAGCTGGTAAATTGTTCCCAAATGCTCTTTGATGCAGAAGGCAAGGTGGCTTGACCATCTGTGGCGACTGGGGCAACAGCTGTTTTGGGTACAGCTGGCTTTTGGTAGGCTGGTGCAATTTGTTTGGCCCGAACGACGAATCTCTGCCAGCTTGTGCCTGGTGGCGTGCAAGTAATCAGCGTGGAGCTAGGATAGCTCGTTTGGTTTAGTACGCTGAGGTCGCTCGGAGCTACAACCTTGGTTTCTTCTACCTGGTAGATATACTTACGGGAATTATAATGTATTTCGTAGGTGTCACCGATGGAAAGTTTTTCTAATATAACAAAGATAAACTTATAATTGCCCGCTTCCCACCAATCGCCACTAGAGTGTCCAAAAAACACCGAGTTGCCATTTTCGCCCGGGTAGGCTGTGCCATAATAATGCGCAACTCCCCCTCGTAGCGCCAACAAAACTTCGGTCTCGACATTGGTCTTGGGAAATACCAAAGGAGCCGTGACGCCGATTTTAGGAATTATAATTTCGTTTGCTGGGCCCACAACTTCGGCTGCTGCTGGTGCTGCTGCCGGCTGAGTTATGGCAACATCTTGGGTTGTCTTGCTGCTGGGCTTATTGAATAAATACATTAGCTGCGATATAAACCACTGCGAATTAAATACCAATAAAAATACCAGCACTGTGCCGACGACGAGCTTAGCATTGTGCCAGTGCTTGTGTGACCTAATAGATTTCATTTTGTTAAGTGCGGCTTGTTTTTTGCTAGCTTTGGCGGTCGAGGCTGAAATTACTTTGTGAGCATCTGGGTGCAAATTGATGCGCGGTTGGGGTGGGGTCTGTACTGTTGGCTGATTGTGTTGGCGCAAGTGGCCATTAAAATCGCCACTGGCGTGACCGGCAATACGATCTTGCTTGGGATGGGTCGATTGGTGGGTACTGCCGCTCGATGATACCTGGGGGCTAGTCTTAGCAGGAGCGGAATTCTCACTAGCGGGGTAGTGTTTGGGTATAGTTAAATTCACCTCCTCACCTTCTTGCAGTCGGTGAGCTGAAATAGGCTGGTAATCTGGGTCCGAATTTTGCTTAATATGCTTCATTTTTTTATAGCCCTTTTGCTTGTCTTGATACTATTGTATATTATAGCTACAGTATAGTATAAATATTTGCCATACAATTTAGGCCAGAGTGGTGGAATTGGCAGACACGCACGACTCAAAATCGTGTGCTCGCAAGGGCATGTGGGTTCAAGTCCCACCTTTGGCACCAGCAATTATTAAAACTTTCCGTTGAGGTAGCTTTTTAAATCAGCCGACCCATTTTTAGATTCGCTGTAGTGGTTGCGGTAGATGAAGCCGGCTGCCTGGCAGTATTTGAGCCAAGAATCTGGCTGGGTATCGGCAGCATCAACCAGAAGGCCAACAAAGATAGCCATAAAATCGATTAGTAAAATATTGTTTTTGGTATTTACAATACAGACGGTACCGGTAGATTGAGCCTCAAGAGCGATCAGCTGATTACGATTTGTAACCACCACCGATGCCGATAAATCCCCGGCGACCTGAGTTAATAATTTGGAAACTTGAGTGATTCCTATAAGCTTCGTCGTGAGGTGATTAGCATCGGCTAGTTTTTGTAGGCTGCTAAAGATTATTTTATTGCCACGATAGTTGTGGTTTTTAAATATCTTTGCATAATCACATACGTATAATCCAGTGTAGCTATCAAAGAGTCTTGCTATAAATAGTTCCATGGTGGAGTTTAGTTCGCCTTCGACAATATTTATTATGACATTACAATCCGCCAGAGCCTCAATAGCAACATCGCTGTTTTCGTAGTAGCTTTTGTTCTTGGAAGACAGCCATATGTCGGCTGGGAGCTGGTTTTTTTGATGACCAATATCAGCCACCAGCAAAACATTGTGCCCCAGCGCCATAAGTATCGAGTAGGCCGCACTAATTGACCTCAGGCTGGCATGTCGACAGGCAAGAATACCAATTTTGCGGCGGTTTAGGTTGCTGACGGGTCTGTTAAACAGTAACTCATCAAAATCTGCTTCATTCATGGCGTTGGGTATGATGGTCGAATCTTGCATTAGTTATTCAGGATGCAATAAAAAATTCTGAGAACTTCTTGGTGAATAATCTAGAGTACGCAAAGTTTTGCTCCGTAGAGGAAATAACTTTGAGCGACCTAAAAACAGCGTGAGCTATATACTCCGCCTCGTCGTTACTAGAGCGCGATAAATCCTGAACTATTCTAAAAATAAATATTTCGCCTTGGTTGGGGCTAACTTCCTGGTTTTTCTTAATGAAGAAAACTTTTTTCTTTGGCTTTAGGTAGTCTGGCAATAATTTGATGAGTTGTTTTTGGTCGTCAAATGACAATGTAAAATACCAAGCCTCAATAACAGCCTTCGCGTAGCGAGCTGACTGGTCGGCATTTAGGGCTCCGGAGTACTGGCTGATTAGGCCTGTAAAATAGTCTGGCATCATAATTTATAGCTAAACTATAATATATTTTATCGTGTTTGTCTAGTTTTTTGAGCGAATTGTCTTGATTTTGTTCTCGGCGTTTTTAAGATGTAATTCGATTTGAGTGGCTAGCTCACTACCTCGATCAAATTTTTTGATGGCTTCATCCAGATCTACATCACTGCTCTCGAGATAGGCAGTAATAGCCTCAAGCTCCTTAAGAGCCTCTGAATATTTAAAAACTGATGATTGTTTGTCGTTTGTCATTGGAGTCTCCTTCGCCCTGCGGCTTTAGGCTGATTTTTCCTTGCTGTAATTGTATCACAATCGTATCGCCACTACTGTACTGGCTAGGCGATTTGATGACCTTACCGTTGATTCTGGTAATGCTGTAGCCTCGAGATAAAATAGCCCGAGGGTCGAGGCTCTCAAGCAGTTTTTTGCTCGACTCTAGCTGGCTTACGGAACTATGCACCAGGATCTCGATTGCACAACAAGATCTCGTGAATGCTTCTGCCAAATTGTACCTAAGATTATTAAGACGAATTTCAATACTATGGTAGAAGCCTTCGAGCTGGGTGCGACTGATGCTGACAGTATTCTCGAGCGAGCTGAGCATTGAGTTGGTGAGGCTAGCCACTCGAGTTTGTATCTCGCTCCGATTCGGAACAAGACGACGGGCGGCATCGGTTGGTGTGGCAGCCCGCACATCCGCCACGAGCTCGGCGAGCGATACGTCGTCCTCGTGGCCAATCGCGACGATCGACGGAATATCTGATGCAAATACAGCTCGTACGACCTCTTCGGTATTGAATGCCTGTAAATCTTCGGCGCTACCGCCGCCCCTGATTATTACCATGGCGTCGTACTCGTCGGCGACGCTATTGGCATAAATGATTGCTTCGACAATTTGGGCTGGCGCTAATACACCCTGCACTTGCACCTGTATATGGTCGATGTCTACACCGCTCCAGCGGTCGTTGATGATTGTCACAAAGTCGTTGAAGGCTGCAGCCTGAGCAGATGTAATGAGCATTACCTTTTGCGGAAACTCTGGCAGAGCTCGCTTGCGTTCCGGTGCAAACAAGCCTTCTTTTTCGAACTTAGCCTTGAGCAAATCGAAAGCTCGCTTAACCGAGCCCTCGCCAGCTAGCTCGACTTCCCTTACGGTCAGGCTAAATTTGCCCCATTTCGTGAGCTGCGGAGCGGCCTTGACTCGTATTAGCATGCCATCTTCGAGCTCGGTCTTGAGTTGGTAGGTGGTAATAAAACAACCGACCACACTGTCGCTATCTTTGAGATCAAAAAACACCCACTTGCCCTGGCTGACCTTAAAGCCCGAAACCTCTCCTTCGACCACCACTTCTGGGTAGGCGAATGAAAGGGTTTGGTTCAATACGGCGTTAAATTCACTGACAGTAATTGCATCATTTTTCATCGATCATTGCTTTCTTGTAAACATATAGTCCCACTGGCAAGAAGAGCCATAGGGCGATAACACGATATACGAGCGTGGCCGAAAAACTAACATCAAATGCTAGCCCCAGCCCAACCAGCACACTAACCATGCCAATTTCAAATACACCTATTCCTGATGTTACGACGGATGCCAAAGATGCTACCATTGCAACCAAAAAGGCTGCCGTGACGACGCCAGGGTTGGGATATACGCCAAAAGCCACAAATACCATGTAGAGTGAGGCGATATCAATAACTAGCGTAATAAAGCACCACGAAAAAGGGCGAGCTAGCTTACGCCAGTCGCTCTTAAAATCTTGTAGTGTCTCGTAAAACTTATCAGACAAATCGTTTAATTGCTTCCTGCCAAGCGAATCGCGTCCAAAGCGCTTCAAAATAAAATTTATTGGCCGGGTCAAAAAGTAAACAGCTCTCTCGGCAACTCGCCTGTTAAGCAGTAGCGCCATAATTAATAGCGAGCCAACCAGCATAAAAAGCAAGACGGCTAGTATTAGCCTGAAGCTAACTTGCTCGATTCTGGTAGAGACGAAAAGTAACAACATGCTTGCTAGTAGCAATACGATAAACGATATCCCGGTAAAGCCCATCCAGAAAGCTTGCGCAACAGTGGTGGTGTGTGCCGGAACCTTGTGCTTTCGTAGGCGTCCACGCAGTACGGCGATGCCGCTAACGCCTCCTGTTGGGAAAACGGTGTTGGCGAAATTCATATTAACAACATCCATAAATAAAGGCCTGAACGCCAAATGGTAACCGAAGCTTTTAAGATACACTTGAAAGTACTTGGTATTGGTCAGGTAATAAAGGAACCTCAAAAATACAACCACCAATAGTATCCAGCCATTAACATTTACAATGACAGACAAAAAGTCGCCTAATTGACCGAACTGGACTATTATAAGTAGCGATATCAAAACTAGAGCCAGGAAGAAAAAGAAGTTTCTTAAGCGCATACACTAATTGTACCCTAGCTCGCCATTATATGGTATCTGGGTTTATAATATAGATATGCAAATTATCGTACTAGGAAGAGAGACCGATCTTTGCCTGGCTGAAGCCGAGGTGGTTTTTGGTAATGTCCGAAAAATCAGCGACGAGATAGCTGAGATCCAAACTGACCAAACCGAAGACATCAATCGCCTTGGCGGTGCCATAAAACTAGCCAAAGTTGCCTATGCCGAAGTCGCCAACATCGCCGAGATTCAAATTAAGATTGAGGCGCTTTTGCAAGCAGCCAACACTGGTACTAAGCTAAATTTTGGTCTGAGCTATTATGGCAAGGCTAGTATTAATCTCAATGCGCTTGGCATTAAAATCAAAAAATCACTTCAAAAGATTGACCTCAAGCCCAGATTGGTACTCCCGAAGGCCAATAACCAGCTCAATGCGGCTTCTGTTATACACAACAAGCTGCTCACTAAGGGTCTCGAAATACTGATTATTGAAGATGGCTCAAGGTATATTATTGCTACCACCTATGGTGTTCAAGACATCGACGCCTATTCAAAACGCGACTACCAAAAGCCTTGCCGCGATAGAAAGGTCGGTATGCTACCACCGAAGCTATCACAAATAATGATCAACCTCACCAAGCCCGACCGCGACACCATAATTGTCGACCCGTTTTGTGGTTCTGGAGGGCTACTGATGGAGGCCTCGCTGATGGGCCTCAAAAGCCAGGGCAGCGACCTCCAAAAAGAAATGGTCGATTGCTCTAATAAAAACGCCAGCTGGTTCGCTGAAAATTTCGATAATACAGCCAGCATTAGTATTGGCAGTGCCGAAGATGCCCTTGCGAGAGACTATCCTGAAAGCAAGTATAATATCGTGACAGAAGGCTTTTTGGGTCGGAACTTCCTCTCCAAACCAACCAAGATGCTAATCAAGGAGCAGTTCCCTGAGCTCAAGGGGCTTTACCTGAGTTTTTTCAAACACCTACTGCAACAGCCAACCAAACCCACCAGAGTTTGCGTTTGTATGCCATTCTGGCTACCGGGCGATGAGATTGTCAGGCTAAATATCATTGACGAGATATGTAATTTGGGTTATACTAAG
>SICB01000019.1 GCA_009691555.1 Patescibacteria group bacterium
TATAGCTATGAAGCCAGATGATAAAAATACTGGTTCGGTTGAATCTGTACCTGCTGCAGGTGAGTTGGCTATTAGTAAAAATCCCAACCAGCCCACCGCATCTTCACCCGAGACTCAGCCTGCCGTCGCTAGCGCTACAATGCCCACTCTTCCCGTTGTAGCACCTGCCACCACCACTACCACCACCACTACTGCTACTACCAACGATGACGATAGCACCACCAGCCCCTACGAAGCCGGACTCGCCCAGCTGCCCGCCGAGGACTCTGGTCCAATCGAGCCAGAGTGGATCCAAAAAGCCGACGAGATTATCGCCAAAACTAGCTCCGACCCGTACCATCAAGACGACGCCCAACACAGCCTCAGCCGAGCTTATCTGAAAAAAAGATTTAACCTCGAGATAGAGTAGTCCTAAAATGACCGACGCGATGCCTCTAGTGATATTAATAGCAGTGATTGTTTTGCTGGGTTTTGCTGGCGCCGTTGCATTTTTGTTTGTCCAAAAATCCCGCCACTCCAAGTCGGTCGAGCGCAGCCTCAAGCTGGTGCCGTTGCTTATTAAGATACCACCTCGCGAAACCCCCACTGAAGGTCGCGATAGCCGCGAAGCAGCCAAGGAGAATATTTCTAAGGCCGAAGGAGTCTATCGTTTGCTATCGGGCATCTCCGCAAAAAAATCCCGGCTTCACGGACAGCGCTATGTGGGCTTTGAAATAGTCGCTATCGGCAAACAGATATTTTTTTATGTCGCAGTACCGTCCAGCCTTTTGGAGCCAGTTAAAAAAGCCCTATCTTCTGGCTACCCCGGAGTGCAAATTGAGCAAAAAGAAGATGTTAATTTTTTCTCTAAAGAAGCAAAAATAAATGGCGTAATGGGAGGGGAATTTGAACTCAAAAAATCTAGCTACTATCCTATTCAAAACTACCAGATGAGTGAGCAAGATTCGTTGGCCGGTATGCTGTCTGGCTTATCTAACCTAAGCGAAGGCGACGGAGCGGCTATTCAGGTCTTGATACGCCCCGCCAGCTCCAAATGGGCCAAAAAATCTAGACGCCTCGCAAAACGAATTTTGGACCCCGATAAAAAACAAGGCAGCGAGAAGGTTATCGGTATGGCGGGAGAAGTCGCCAAGGCACCTTTTAAGGGCAGAAAGCCTGAAGATGATAAACCCAAGGGTGACAAACAGCCCAATATGCTAGAACAAAAAGAAATAGAGCTATTAGAAGAGAAGTCAAAATTCCCAGCTTTTGAGACGCTCATTAGGGTTGTGGCTAGCTCTGACGATATTGCGACAGCTAACGGCATCATCGATAGTATTAAGCTCGGCTTCGCTCAGCTCACCTTGACCAATTCTAATGCGTTCGAATACAAAAAAGCTGCCGATATCCAAAAGCTCACAACCGACTTTATATTTAGGTACTTCCCCGTCAATAAAAACAGAACAGTGCTTAATTCGGTCGAGCTTGCCACCGTTTTTCACCTGCCGAGCGAGAACCTCGAAATGACGGCGCAGGTCGAACGCAAGGGCATGAAAGAAGTCGCAGCTCCGGCCGGAATGAGCGAAGAAGGTATGATACTAGGTACCAATACCTACCAGGGTCACGAAGAAATTATTCGACTTTCAGACGAAGATCGCCGGCGTCATTTTTATGCTATTGGCCAGACCGGTACCGGAAAGTCGCTTTTTTTGCGCAACTGTATTGTGCAAGATATGTACGCTGGCAAGGGCGTGGCCTTTATCGATCCGCACGGCGATACGGCCGAAGAGCTAATGGCGATGGTGCCTCCAGAGCGCGCCAAAGATGTTATTTATTTTAACCCCGGCGATACGGAGTTTCCGATGGGCTGGAATATTATGGAGTTCGACCCCGCCCATCCAGAGCAAAAAGACTTCTTGGTGCAAGAAGCGATATCGATGCTTTATAAAATATACGACCCGAACAAGCAGGGCTTTATGGGCCCGCGCTTTGAGGCTTGGTTTAGAAATGCCGCCCTGACAGTTATGGCTGACCCTAATGGCGGAACCTTTATTGAAGTTCCAAAAGTCTTTACCGACGACGAATACCTCAAGAAAAAATTCAAGCATGTCACCGACCCTGTGATTCAACAATTCTGGACTGGCGAAATGGCCCAGACCGACCAACATTCAAAATCAGAAATGTTGGGTTGGTTCGTATCCAAATTCGGAGCCTTCGCCAACAACGAGATTATGCGTAATATCGTTGGTCAAAAACAATCGGCCTTTGATTTGCGCGAAATCATGGACGACGGCAAGATATTGTTTGTTAATTTGTCTAAGGGACTACTCGGCGATATCAACTCGCAGCTACTGGGCATAATGTTTATTATTAAGTTCCAAATGGCCGCCATGAGCCGCGCCGATACGCCCGAGAGTGAGCGCCGCGACTACAGCGTTTATATCGATGAGTTTCAAAACTATTCGACCGACTCCATTGCGACAATTTTGTCGGAAGCTCGCAAGTACCGCCTGAGTATGTTTATGGCCAACCAGTTCATATCGCAACTCGACGAGAAGGTCAGAGACTCGGTGTTTGGTAATGTCGGCTCGATGATTGGCTTTAGGGTTGGTCCGGACGACGCCGAGTTTTTGGTCAAGCAATTTGCGCCGGCCTTTGATGCCCCCGACTTGGTGAGCATCCCGAACCACTACGCCGCCACCAAAATCATATCCAAGGGCGTTCCGACAGTACCGTTTTCGATGAAAGAAATAATGCCACCGCTCGGTAAGCCCAAGCCCGAGCAACTAGCAGCCATGAAGGCCTTAAGTCGTGCTCGGTACGCCAAGCCCAAGGCCGAGGTCCAGGCTGAGATCATCAAAAACCTAGCCGGCTAATTTGGTCTTAATAGTCGCTTCATAAACACCACCTTCGACGGAAGTTTTTCGACTAGCCAAATTAAATACATTGCTTGTGGCTGGCCTTTCGCCTATAATATGTATATATATAAGCCACCACAAAAGCTTATCATTGCGTCACTAACAGAGGGGATTGTAGATAATTTATGGCCGAAAAAAAGCAACAATACAACGCCGAGCAAATCCAAGTCCTAGAGGGACTAGACCCAGTTCGCAAGCGACCAGGAATGTATATTGGCGGTACTGGCAGCGAGGGCTTGCACCATTTGGTCTGGGAGATTGTCAATAACTCCATCGACGAAGCCTTGGCTGGCGAAGCTACCAAGGTCGATGTTGTATTGCAAGACGACGGCTGGGTAACTGTTACTGACGATGGGCGCGGAATACCTGTCGATAAACACAAAACCACCGGCAAGTCGGCGCTCGAAACCGTCCTGACGGTATTACACGCCGGCGGAAAGTTTGGCGGCGGCGGATACAAAGTATCTGGCGGATTACACGGAGTCGGTATTAGCGTCGTCAATGCGCTATCGACCGACCTCAAGGCGACCGTCTGGAAAGACGGCTTTGAGTACCAGCAAAACTACAAGCTAGGCGTGCCAGTATCGGGCATCAAAAAAATCGACAAGACCACCAAGCGCGGCACCCAGATTAGTTTTAAGGCCGATGATGACATTTTTGAAACAACCAAATTTAGCTACAAGACCATCTTAGATTATTTGCGCCACCAGGCCTACCTGACCAAGGGCGTGCGGGTCAATATCAAAGACGAGCGCACCAGCCAAAGCTATGGATTTTATTTTGAAGGTGGCATCAAGAGCTATGTCGAGCACCTCAACAAAGGCAAAGAGTCGCTCAACGAGCCAACTTTTTATGTCGACAAAAAAGTCGATGATGTAGTGGTTGAGATTGCCATTCAATACAGCAATAGTTTTAATGAGCAGTTTAAGGCCTTTGCTAATAACATCTTTAACCCGGAGGGCGGCACCCACGTCGTCGGATTCCGGTCGGCCCTAACTCGAGCCATCAACGACTACACGCGCAAAAATGGACTCATCAAAGAAAAAGAAGAAAACCTCACTGGCGACGATGTTCGTGAAGGCCTAACCGCGATTGTTTCTGTCAAGCTCGCCGATCCGCAGTTTGAAGGTCAAACCAAAGCCAAGCTCGGCAACCCCGAAATACGCAGTATTGTCGAGAAGGTCCTAAACGAATATCTCAGTTATTACCTAGAGGAAAATCCCAACGAAGCCAAAAAGATTATCGGCAAGGGTTTGCTTTCGGCTCGCGCCCGACTCGCAGCCCGTGCGGCTCGTGATAGCGTAATTCGCAAGGGTGCTCTCGAGGGTATGACCTTGCCCGGAAAGCTCGCCGATTGTAGCAGCAAAGATGCCGAAAAAAGCGAAGTGTATTTGGTAGAGGGCGACTCGGCCGGCGGTTCGGCCAAGCAAGGCCGCGACCGCGAGTTTCAGGCCATCTTGCCGCTAAGGGGCAAAATCCTCAATGTCGAGCGTGCCCGGCTCGATAAAATGCTCGCCAATAACGAAGTCAAAAACCTAATCATCGCGATGGGCACCGGCATCGGTGAGACCTTCGATATTTCTAGGTTGCGTTATCACCGTATTATTATTATGACCGACGCCGATGTCGATGGCGCCCACATCCGTACGCTACTTCTGACGCTATTTTATCGTCACTTTAGCGAGCTGGTCTTGGCTGGCAAGATATACATCGCTCAGCCACCGCTTTACAAAATTAGCGCTGGCAAAAGTAGCCAGTATGCTTACTCAGACGCTCAGCGCGATAGCATAATAAAAACAATCCAGGCCAAAAAAGCCGAATCCAAAAAAGCCAAATCCAACGACCAAAAAATTGCCGAAGATAAAATTAGCGCCGATGTCCAGACCGCCAAGGACCTAGCCGAGCTGGCAGGCGATGTTCAGGCCGAGGCCGAAACTGGCGGCGGCGGAGGTGGCGGCGATAACCAAAAAATTTCCGGAATTGGTATCCAGCGCTATAAAGGTCTGGGCGAAATGAACCCCGAGCAGCTCTGGGAAACCACCATGGATCCGACCAACCGAGTGCTTTTAAAGGTCACAGTCGATGATGCCGAAAAAGCCGATGCTATATTCAATAAGCTGATGGGCGAAGAAGTCAGCTTGCGCAAAAACTTTATTCAAACCCACGCCAGTAGCGTAGAGAACTTGGACGTATAAAATGGACAAACAAATCCCAAACCCAGAAGAAATACCAACCACACCACCAGAGAACCAAATGGACTCACTGAGCGCACCTGTCGGTGGCACCAACGCTAGTGGCAAAGGTCAGGCCGTCAAGACCGAGTTTGGTCTGATAGCACCTCAGACCATCGAGGGCGAAATGGAAAAAAGCTACCTCGACTACGCGATGAGCGTAATTGTATCTAGGGCGCTTCCAGATGTCCGCGACGGACTCAAGCCGGTTCATCGCCGAATACTTTTTGCTATGAACAACCTCGGTCTTAGGCACAATGTAAAGTTCCGCAAATCCGCCACCATCGTCGGTGAAGTTTTGGGTAAGTACCACCCGCACGGCGACGTTGCGGTTTATGAGTCGATGGTTCGCATGGCTCAAGATTGGGTAATGCGCTACCGCATGGTCGATGGCCAGGGTAACTTCGGAAGCATGGACGGCGACGGCGCAGCGGCTCATCGATACACCGAAGCTCGCATGACCAAGTATGCCGAAGAAATGCTTTTAGATATCGAAAAAGACACCGTCGATTTTATGCCCAACTACGACGGCTCGCAGTTTGAGCCCAAGGTATTGCCAGCCAAAGTGCCAAACTTGCTACTCAATGGAGTGCAGGGAATCGCTGTCGGAATGGCCACCAATATTCCTACCCACAACCTGACTGAAGTTGTCGATGCCGTACTATATCTGATAGACAACCCCGAAGCTGGCGTCGCCGACCTAATTAAGATTATAAAGGGCCCAGACTTCCCAACCGGCGGTGTGATATTCGATGACGGCTCGATTGCCCAAGCTTACGGCACCGGCCGTGGCTCGATTACGATGCGCGCCGTAGCCGAGATCACCGAAGACCAAAAAGGCAAAGAGCGCATTATTATTACCGAAGTCCCCTACCAGACAAACAAAGCTAGTTTGGTAGAAAAAATCGCCGAGCTAGTTGGTGCCAAAAAGATAGTCGGCATATCTGATCTCCGTGACGAATCTGGCAAAGAAGGTGTGCGAGTTGTGATTGAGCTCAAAAAAGACGCTTATTCGGGCAAGATACTGAACCAACTCTACAAGATGACCCCCATGCAAACAGCTTTCCATGTCAATATGCTGGCTCTAGTTGAGGGTATTCAGCCCAGAGTTTTGAACCTCGAAATGGTGCTGCGCTATTACCTCGAGCACCGTCAGGTCGTGGTGCGCAGACGAACCGAGTTTGAGCTTCGCAAGGCCGAAGAGCGGGCCCACATCTTGGAAGGTCTTAAGATAGCACTCGATGAAATCGACAAAGTCATTAGCACTATTCGTGCCAGCGCCAACCAAGAAGAGGCCCGAGCAAACCTCATGACCCAATTTAAGCTAACCGAAATCCAGGCCAACGCAATCTTGGCAATGCAGCTGCGGGTCTTGGCCGGGCTCGAGCGCAAGCGTATCGAAGATGAGTACCTCGAGCTCCAGAAGCTCATCAAAAAGCTCAAAGAAATCCTTAGCAGCGCGGCCAACATCCTGAAGGTCATCCGAACCGAACTCGAAGAAGTAAAAGAGACTTATGGTGACAAGCGCAAAACCCAGATTGTCAAAAAAGCGATTGGCAACTTTAGCGAAGAAGACCTGATACCGGACGAGGAAGTGGTTATCACACTCACTAAAGGCAATTATATTAAGCGAATCATTGCTACCGAATACCGTTCGCAGGGGCGGGGCGGCAAGGGCAAAATGGGAATGCGCACCAAAGAAGAAGACGTCGTGGAGCATGTTGTACAAGCCCGAACGCACGATACAGTACTGTTTTTCACGACGCTCGGCAGAGTGTTTAAGCTCAAGGTTTATGAAATACCACCAGCCAGTCGCATTGCCAAGGGCCAGTCCGTAATGAATGTCCTAAGCCTCAGCCCCGAAGAAAGCATTACCTCACTTGTCGCTATCCAAAAAGACGACCCCGCCAAGTATCTCTTTATGACCACCAATAACGGCACCGTCAAAAAGACTTCCCTCTCGGACTTTACAAATATTCGACAGAGTGGAATAGTAGCCATCAAGCTCGATGGTGGCGACAAGCTCAGCTGGGTCAAAAAGACCACTGGCGAGGACAATATTATAATATCAACATCCAATGCCCAGGCCATCCGCTTTAACGAAAAAGACGCCCGCCCAATGGGGCGAGCTACCAGGGGCGTTAGGGGCATCAGATTGCGCAAAGACGATGTCGTGGTTGGGATGGACGTAATTAGTGGCGAAGACAAGCTGATGCTAGTGATTATGGAAAACGGCTACGGAAAAATAACCAAGAGCAACCAATTTTCGTCGCACAACCGTGGCGGAGTTGGCATTAAAGCTGGCGTCGCAACAGCCAAGACCGGCAAGGCTGTCGATGTCCGAATAATCGACGGCCGCGAAGACGACGTACTTATTATATCCAAGCGCGGACAAGTGATACGCCTCAAACTTAGCGCGATTCCGGTAATTGGCCGATCTACCCAAGGTGTTCGAATTATGCGCATGGCCGAAGGCGACCAGATAGCATCTATTGCGCTTCTGCCAAAAGAGCTGGAATCCGATATACCAATCGAAGCTCCAATTGCTCCAGCAACTGACAGCAATAAAAAACCACAGCCATCCGAGGATCCAAAAGACTCTAAAAAGACAGCCAAGTAGCTTTTTTTTGGAACTTTGTAAGCACAGCCGAATTATAGTATTATGAAGCTAACAGAAAGGTAAAAGTATGCTCCAGGCTTTTCCCAAAAAGTTACACTCAAGGATTGCCAGTCGTTTTTTGAATCCGACCGCAGTTGTCGATAGCCTTGATGTCCGTATTGGCCACATAGTACTCGAGATAGGCCTACCGATTGGCTTTTTTGCTCCAGCCCTACTCAATAAAGTTGGTGAAGAGGGTGGCGTTTTTGTCGCTGGTCCGAGCACGGATTCTTTTGGTAAGCTGTCGCACCTAGCAGATCGCAAAAACCTAGAGTTTAGGCTTTTGGCCGATGTCTTGACCGGTGGAGCCATACCAAATGGCTCAATCGACACGGCGATTTTGACCAATCTACTCTCTAGCACCATCAAGCCCGACTCATTTTGCATGGCAATTGGCCAATACCTAAAGCCCGATAGCGAAATAGTACTAATCGACTGGGATAGCAAAATAGCCAATGTTGGGCCAAGTATGGAGAGGCGGGTCAGCAAGGAAGACGCCCTGCGACTGATGAACAGCTGTGGAATGAGCTTTAAGAGAATTATGGATTTACCGGGCTACCACTACGGGATGGTCTTTAGCTTCGATTCGCCGTAGCTACAGATAAGTTATAGACTTATAGCTATTAAAGCTTTAGAATAAATATAATTTAACGAGAGGGACTTTTTTTATGATTACACCTTATTTGTATGTCCCACTGTTGGCTTGGCTAATAGCCCAGCTCATCAAGACAACCATCGAGATCATCAAGGGCGAGGGCGATGTACGATACCTTTATGCATCAGGCGGAATGCCCTCGGCTCACTCGGCCGTAGTTACGGCGCTAGCTGGCTATACTTTTTATCATCAGGGAATAAATAGCCCGCTGTTTGGTGTGACGGCGATAATCGCCGGAATTGTGATGTACGATAGCTTCGGCGTGCGCCGTAGTGCTGGCGAGCAAGCCCGCACCCTCAACACATTGATAGCCGAGATGGCCCGCATCGGAAATTTGCGCAAACCAGACGACTACCGACAACTTCGCGAAATACTAGGCCACCAGCCCTTAGAGGTAATCGTCGGTGCAATCTTAGGAGCACTCGTAGCCACGCTCTTTAGTCTTAATCAGCTCTCGCCGATCATCAAATGGCTAACATCGGCGCCAAGCAAATTAGAAATCAACATAATCTTTGGTATCGGCGCCGCGCTAATAGTTGTATCTTTGGGCATTTTCGCCGCTTACAAAAAGAAAATCAAAAAAGACCGCGAACTCAAAAAAATCAACACCTACTTCCAGCTGTCCAATATCAGCCTTGGCTTGTCCTTGCTACTGGCGGGCCTACTCGCCAACGAGTCGATACTCCCTTACGGGCAGCGCTGGCTGGCAGTAACGATTATGACCGTCTGGGCTCTGCTGATGCTAATTGCCATCTGGCGGATGGCCAATTTGCGCAAAATCGCGCGTTTTAGCTCGCCGGAGGATGACTCTAGTAAAAAAGCCTGGCTCAAAAAGGCCGGCAAAAAGAAGTAGCCGCAGAGGCAAGGCTTGACACCACCCTATTTAACCTGTAAAATTCAATTTAAGTTTTTGCTTAGCAAATAAAGCGGACTACAAATAAAAACAGCAGACATTAAATTGTCAGCTGATTTTATTTTGACTCTGCTAGAGGGCCGAGCAAAAGCATGGTATCTTGAGAAGTAAATAGTGCTAGAAACAAGGACTCGTTAATTTCTTTTTGGTTACGTTTTTTTAAAAATGTAACAACCCAAGGTGCTTCTCTTTTTAGAGAATGCATCACTGGTTTTAAAGCCAGTAACTCTTTTGTTGGAGATTGGTTTTATCTATTTTTAAGAACAATGCTTTGTTTAGATGCTCCAAGCGGCTTGCCGTTTGAAGCCTAGACTAAGTACTTATATAGATTGCCAGCTCCAACTTTTTTGGAGAGTTGGCCTAGACTTGAGGATGAACATTTTGATGACAATGTCGGCTTGCCGGCAGTCAAAGAGATGCCTCTTATCTTCGCTAAACATCCATTTTTTGGAGAGTTTGATCCTGGCTCAGGATGAACGCTGGCGGCACGCCTAACACATGCAAGTCGAACGAAAATTTAGATTTTAGATTTTAGATGTTAGAATTTCGATTTATTCGAATCTCTAACATCTATCGTCTAGCTTCTACTTT
>SICB01000020.1 GCA_009691555.1 Patescibacteria group bacterium
GGTTTATTCATAACTATATTATACCTTAGCTAGGCGATGCCATGCAAAAAATTTGTGCTCTCGGACATCACTTTGGCACTTTTTATTTTACGTTCTAGGTTGTACTGCAAATAATCGATAATTATATTTAGTGATTTGCTAAGCACCAAATCAGCGGCGTTGAGACGCAGAACGGTCGATTTGGGGTGCGCCATACAAACCTTCCAGAGCTTGGCGACATCGATATCGATAACGGAGCTTGTGGCGCCTACTTTAGAATTGCTAAGACTTCCTTCTGAGAAGTTCAGATAGCAGCTGCAGGCTCCTTCTTGCCACTGAATATTGGGGGCAATCCCAGAGGCCTGCATGATACCTATTAGGCCATAATTAAGTAACAGCGAGGTTTTGTTGTTGGTAGCAATGTCAATCAGGCTCTGACGGTAGCTTCGATAAAGCCCTGGGTTGGGCAGTTGTTCGGCAGTTACCAGAGCTACTACCTCGGTGAGGAATAAGGCGCTGATATTGACCTCGAGAGATTTAGCCGAGAAAAGGTTTTGGCCGATCGACCTGGCACCTACCACAGTCGGCAGCTTGGAGGTGCCCAGAACCTGAAACTGGCTCTCTACCAGTGGCTCCATATGCGATTGTAATTTTGCGGTCGGTTTTTTGATACCCTTGGCAATAAAACTTGTTTTACCCTGCTCCTTACTAAAAACCGTGATGATCTTGTCGGCATCTTTAAGGCTTTTTCGGCCAACAACAAAGCCGGTCAGCTCGACTTGCTTCATTTTGCCCTGCTATGATGCTTGACCAAGCCCACGAACTGGGCAATCGAGAATTGGCTCTTAGTATAAATGCCGACAATATTTAGCCCCACCATCAGTTCTTTATTCATATTGAGCTCATCGGTATTAAGGCCAGTCACAATCATTACCGAAAATCTATCTCCACCTGGCTGCCGTCTGAGGGTCTTCAGGAGCTCGAAGCCGTTTTTTTCGCCCAACATGATGTCGAGCACTATTAGGCTGTGCTGACCTGGCCTAAACTCGGCTAGAGCATCAAAAAAATCATTGGCCACGACGGCACTAATGCCCTCGGCCTTGAGAGACTTTTGATAGACCTCTGCTAAGAGTGCGTCATCTTCTACTATCAGTACAGACTTTTTCATACTACTTATTGTACAGAAGTGGAATCTGATTAGACAGCTGCATTCGTATAAACACTACTCTTTGACCTTGGTAATTGACAAACCGGATACTGCCTCCATAGGTTTTAATTAGCTTATCTACAAAATCAACCACATCTTTTAAAAATTGATTGGCGCTGAGTGCTTGAGACCCTCCGACTCGGACCGTTACATAATCGCCCCGTCGGCGCAAGCCGATGCTGAGGTCTTTGGCGCGCAGATCTTCAAGAATAATAACATCAAGGATGATGCGAATTATCGACGAGATGGCCCGAACCTCGCCCATGACATCAACCAGCGGCTTGACTCGGTCGGTGCTAATCCGTACCGTAACTCCCTGAAAAGAGGATTCGGCCAGAGCAATTGCTTCGACTAAGTTGGCCGTTCGGATACTGAAGTCCCCTATTTGCCGACTAATAAACAGCAGCTGGCTGGCAAGATCAATGTTCAGCTTGTTGCGCTTGACTAATGTTTTTATAAGCCTGGGGGTGGTGGCTTTAATGTCGCTTGGCCCGAGCGCGTCTTCGATTATGAGCTGGTCAGAGGCTATCCTGCCGACTAGCTCGGACAGGATAAAATTAAAGTAATCGTAGTCAAATAGCATTGGTCTAGCATAGCTTTTGAATGACCTTCAGGGCAAGCATAAGCTTTTATTAGGGTACTAGTTTGGTGCCAGCCAAGATGCCTTCTAATATAGCACCATATTTGGCGGAGTCACTGGTTCCGAATATCATGATTTTTTCGCGAAGTGGTATTACTATCACCTCGGCCTTGAGCTTGATTTTAGAATCAAATGTACCGACATACTTACGACCCTTGATGCCTGATACCGTAAAGTCTGTGGCTTTAATGTCGCTTCCTATTTTCTTGGATTTGTCGTCGTAGTCCTTAACAATTTTATCGTAATCAGCTCGCTTGAGCTCTAGTGTGAAGCCGTGCAGGTCTGAGCTTTGATCGATGTAATTTGGGTCGGAGATGCCTGTAATTGTGCCGTCGGCAGGTTTGGGCGTTATCGACCAACTCCAGAGCTTGGGAATAGGCAACTCAAAACTACCGAACTCAGCCGGCGATTTATAAATATAAGCTTGGGCCAAAAGCTCATTATTCGATACTACGGTTTGGTCGGCTTTGCCTTGTGCCAGCCCTTTTTGATACTGGGCATCTAGATCGGCTTGTTTGACCTTTGAGCTATTTGCCGAAACCACAATTAGGGCCACTAGTAGCAGTAGTACAACCCCAGCACCTAGGCCTATCGCCAAAATCAAGCCTTTTTTCTTTTTGCCAGGCTTTTGGATGTTCATAGCTTTTGGGTCTGGCAAACCGGTCCCTGGCGCTAGAGATTCTGGATTATTAAGTGGGTTTTGGGCTTCCATTGTTATCCTTTCTTGAGGTTAGATTGGCCTGGTGTCCAATCGACCGGGCAAAGGCCACCAGTTTGGAGAGCCTTAACGACGCGCAATGTTTCCTCGACGCTCCTGCCGACATTGTCATCAGACATCACAACGTAACGCAGGTCGCCTTCGGGATCAATAATAAAAGTTCCGCGCTCGGCTTCTCCACTATCTTCTTTGAGTATTTCGTAAGCTCGCGTTAGCGAGTGGGCTGTATCGGATACAATTGGGAAGCCGACATTTTTAAGATCTCGCTCGTACCAAGCCTTGTGCGATTCTACACTGTCGGTGCTAGCAGCTAGTATTTGGGTGTTAATTTTTTCGAAATCTTTTTCCATTTTTGCAAATCCTTCGATTTCGGTTGGGCATACAAAGGTAAAATCGCGCGGGTAAAAAAACAAAATAATCCATTTGCCCTTAAAGTCTTTTAGGCTGACGACGCGATAATCGCCCTTGATGCCTTTTTGGTAGGCCGAGAGTTTAAAGTCTGGGGCTGGTTGGTTTAGTCTTAACATTGGTTTCTCCTTTTAAAATTCATTTTAATTATTTTTTTTAAATCTACGTCTTGGTCGGCGGTATAAGTGCCACGATACTCGCTAGGTTGGCTTTGGTATAAACCAGCTAGGGATTTGCATTTCAATGACTCTTCATTCAATCATAGGCTTAATTATACTACATCGATGCCGCGAGCTCAAAACTGATAGATGTTGGCCGAACCGATTTTTTGATCAATCTTAATTCCCTCAAAACTAAAACCATAAGATATGACCATTGCGCCGGGCTTAAGCTCGGCCTTAAGCTTGTCATACAGGCGAGCCATAAAAGGAGTGGCGCTAAATACAAACACCACGCTGGCTTTAGTGACATCGCCGCGCCAGTAGTCGCTTATGACTATTTTGGCATCAGGCTGTTTTCTGAGGCGCAGGCGCGAAAATATAGCCAAAAAAGGATTAAGCTCGTAGCCAAGTGCCTTATAGCCGTGCCGGACAGCTGAGAGTAAGATACGACCATCGCCACTACCCATATCGACTACTAGGGCGCCTTTGCGTATCTTGAGCTCATCAAATATTTCGTCGATGTCGCTCGACTTGGTTGGCACAAATGGTGCTCCCAAAAATACGATTAAGCCAAATGATGCGAACAGCACAATAAAAATTAGCCAAAATATAATCACGACTCTACTCCACTCCCTGCCCTCTGGACTGGAGCCATTTATTGACCTCCGGAACAGTCTTTAGGGGTGCCAGCTTTGGCCAAACGGCAGCTATTTTTAAATCTGGGCCAATAATTACAGCTGAGCGAACGGTGCCAAAAAATTTACGGCCATACATACTGCGCTCCTGCCACGAGCCGTAAGCCTCAATCATTTGGTGCTCTGTATCGGCTAAGATTGGAAAGGTCAGTTGGTGCTTGGTGGCAAACTTACCATGGCTAGTGGTGTCGTCTTTGCTAACGCCAATTACATCGACGCCCTTAGACTGGAGCTCGGCAAAATTGTCTCTTAGTGCACAAGCTTGAGCTGTACAGCCAGGTGTTTCGTCGCGAGGATAAAAATATACCAAGGTAGTCTTGCCCTTGAGGTCTTGGAGTTTATGATTTTTCCCAGATTGGTCTGGCAAATTAAAATCTGGCGCGTTATCGGTTAGTTTTAGTTCTACCATGAGCTCCTAACTTTAAGAAAGTTAATTTTTAGGTCGCAGGTACTGATCCCAATAGTGAAATAGTTTTGAGGTAGCAAATAGGTCTTCGGCATTATACTTGGCGATATCTAGGTATTTGCCAGCGGCGTAGGCTGGGCCAACATCGCTGCCGTCCATACCAGACTCCTTAGGACTCTGAATGCCAAAGGCTCGGCACCAGCGGTGCAGGCTGCCTTTAAACATTGCTCCGCCGTAGAAAGTCAGTAGGTCGAATAAATCGTGGTGGGTGGCGCCTCTGAAGCCAGCTGAATTATAACGGTTACTGACTAAATCTTTGCTGGGTCGAATACCATGTACGGCTGAGCGAATCATCATGTAGGGCACATCGGCTCGGCGTCCAAAAAAACTAATAAACTCATCGGTGATTTCGGCGATCCCCCAAAACTTCGTTAGCATCTCGGCCTCGTTCATTGCGACATATTTAATGCCCCGCTCTTCAAAATCGTCGGCCTTGGCGCCGCCGTTGTCGTAATAAACAGCGCCTTTTTCGTCATCGACATCATATACTCCAATAGCGACAATCTTGCCGGTTAGCGGACTAAAAACCAGATTGTTCTTGATGTCTTCTAGGGTTCGCTCGTAGCCCGACGGATCTTTCTTTTTGTCGGGTAGTTTTTTGCTGAGGTCTTTTTTGGTGGCGGCATCGAATTTATCGAAGTCCTCGCCGACCATTTCAATATCAAATACTAATCGTTTTTTATTCATAGGGGATATTATAGCATAGCTGACCGGACTAGCTTAGCCCGCAATGAAAGTCAGGGCCTTGCCAGATTTGCCGGCTCGACCGGTACGGCCAATGCGGTGAATGTAGTCTTCGTAGTTATTAGGCTGATCGAAGTTGATGACATGGCTAACATTAGGGATGTCGAGGCCTCTGGCGGCAACATCTGTTGCTACCAAAATACCAACCTTACCATCTTTAAAAGATTTCAGCGCGCGTTGGCGTTGGGGCTGACTCTTGTTGCCATGAATAGCTTCTGCTGGCAAGCCGGCCTTAGTGAGGCTATCGGCTAGCTTTTGAACACCAAATTTGGTTTCGCCAAACACCAAAACTTTATCAAAGTCTTCGGTGCGGAGTAGATCGTTTAAGATCTGTATTTTGGATTCTTTGGAGCTGGCTCGGAGTACATCTTGCTCGATGTGCTCGCTAGTTTCGCGAGTACGAACCGAGACAGTAACCGGGTCTTTGAGCATTGAGTCGAGCAAATACTGGATTTGCGGAGTAATTGTGGCACTAAAGCACAGCGACTGGCGCTCGTTAGGTAGCTCAGCCAAGATTTCTTTAATGTCAGGCAAAAATCCCATATCGAGCATGCGATCGGCTTCGTCGAGTACCAAAGTGGTTACAAATTGCAGCTTCAACTCGCGTTTTTGCATCAGGTCTTTTAATCGTCCTGGTGTACCGATAATGAACTGTGGGCGACGGCGCAAATCGCGAATTTGCTTTTGCATATTAACTCCACCAACACATAGTGCCGAGTAAAGATTAAGGTTTGTAGCAAACGATTTGAACTCTTCGTCGATTTGCATCGCTAGCTCTCGGGTCGGTGCCATAATCAGCACGGCCTTTTGGCTAGGATTAGTTTTGAGTCGATTAATAATAGGTAGTACAAAAGCGGCAGTTTTGCCGGTACCAGTATTGGCTAGGCCAATTACGTCTCGGCCTTCGAGGATTGGCTTAATAGCTCCGTCCTGCACTGCTGTTGGGTACTCGTGGCCTTTTTTGGTGATATTGGCCTGCAAATCGGCTACAAAGCCGAAGTCGCTAAATTTGTGAACTGGCACAAACTCAACCCTGTCGATCTGCTCGACTGCTTTATTGATGTATTTAGTGGGGTCAATGTAAGCTTTACCCCGGTTATTTCTGCGGCTATTGCCTCGGTTATTTGAGCCAAAGGACCGCGATTGGTTTCCGCCTCGTCTGGAACGAGAAGCAGAAAAAGATTTATATGTCATGAATACCTTTCTGTTCAATGGATGAACAGCGAAGTAATAGTTAGAACTATATCGGCATTCATCATTATCTTTAATTGGTGATACAATAATAACATAAGTTATATATAGTGTCAATCATATTATTTTGCCAAGCACAATCAACCACAAGCTTTAGTAATTGAAATATACAGCATTTTTTGCTATGCTTATCAGGTTAGCAGAGCTAACAATGGGGCGTCGCCAAGTGGTAAGGCAACGGTTTTTGGTACCGTCATACGCAGGTTCGAACCCTGCCGCCCCAGCCATTCAAAGAGCCGGTACATTAGTGCCGGTTTTTTGAATAGTTTTGTGGGCAGCGTGAGAAGTCTATCCGCCTCTGGCGGAAACCCTGCCGCCCCAGCCATCTTTCGCTAAAGCTACAGAATGGCTTGCCGTGTACTATGCATTATATACTTGTACAGTTCAAAATCTAAAAAGAATTACTACGGTTCAACGAAAAACCTACAAAAGCGTTTAGGGCTCCATAACGCCGGCAAAGTTTTTTCGACCAAACCATACTTACCATGGAAATTAATATGGTATGGTGCTTTTATAGACGAAAAAAGAGCCAAAGATTTTGAGCGGTATTTGAAATCAGGTTCAGGAAAAGCATTTGCCTACAAAAGGCTGATAGTTTCTGTGGCTTTAAAGAAAGACGATTAGGGAGGTTAAATGGTATTCCGTAGTTTCAACGAAGGATACCTGCCGCCCCAGCCAATGAAAAATACCTGAGCTTGCCTCGGGTATTTTTGATTTGTTTGGTAGCTAGGGTTCGTAACCCAAGGTTCGGTGTACGAGGAGCGCAGAGCAAAAGCCAAGTTTACTTGAGCTTTTGCCGAGCACCGCAGGAAGAAGGCGCTAGCCGCCAGCCGATGCCCAAAGATCTAGATATGAATGACTCAAAAAAACCAAACCGTAAACGTACACGTTCGCATCACAAAAAGCAGACAAAACGCCCTGACAAAATAATAAATTCTGCGACCTCAAACACCGATGAGGTCATTATAAATTTACGCTAAAAACACAAGCAGAATAATATAAAATAATAGTATTGACAACTTTAAAAAATCAGAGTATAAATGGCTTATCACTCCGTTGTCTAGATGTGGCAAAATAGCATATCGTTATGAATCACAGAGTGTGTACCTTGAAGCATGATCTATGAGAGTGGATCACGTTTCGACAGACAGGAAATCAGGCATCGGGCGATGAAGTAAATGTTGGCAGTGCACACACGTGAGATACACGAGTGTATTCGTCCCAGAACTAGTAGTTCTTGGGAAGGAGCAAGACATGCGCAGTTTCAGGATTACCCGAAGGTTGAAGGCTCTGCTGGTTGTAGCCGTTCTGGTTGCATGCAGCACCGTCACTTCGGCCTGCGAGACAATCGAACATTCGTGGCCGGGTCTTTTGGGTTCAGCGAATTACCCGCTCCAGATTGACTACCAGCTTTCTGAGGCTGTCCCTGGCTACTGGCCTGGGACGCGCGCGTATTGCGTGTTCAGGGCGTCGCAGGTAGCTGGTCGACGAGATTCTTGCCGAATTGTGGCAGGATACGATCAGGCGCCGATTTACGACTGGCGCAACTGGAAGATTCACAACGATACAGCACCACTGTCGTATGAGTACGTGTCGGGCCATGGCTGGACCATTGTCACTGAGAGCGGCCTGCTCTTCGAAGGTTGCAAGCGGCTTGATCCCACAAAGGGAGCAGTCCACGACTGGGAGTGTGACTACCACATTCTGGAGGTGATCAACATGGTCAGCGGTGAATCATCTGCTAGCTGGCATCTCCGAAAGGTGGTGAACTGGACCAAGTACGTCGGCAACACAGCTGGTTGTGCAGCGTTCCTGACCGGACTCAGTGCGGGCAATGTGATCACGCTACCAGGAATCACTGGTTGTGCGGACGGTCCACTTTGACTGGCTGGGAGGTGTTGATGCTTGCTGGGTCGCTGATTGCGATCATTGGCGGTATCGTGTCCGGTCCCCCGTGGATGCGCAAGTGGCTCATCACCTTGTTGGTCGTGGTGCTTGGTGTGGCAGCTGTTTTGGCCCTCATGGTCACGTGACAGCAGTCGCATTTAAGGCATTCGGCAACTGAGGTGGTTGCCCTCAAACTCCCCTTGGTGCGAAATTAGCATCAAGTTCATTCTGGCAGTTGGATGCCTTAAAATCCAATAAAACAAAATCCGGAATGGCTCCGGTTAAATTGGGTTGAGCTCATACAAACAATTGCATTTGATGCATTTGTGGTCTCCCCTAAAAAAGGGTGGTAGGAATTGAGATCGAGAGATGGCCCCTACGCACCCTGCGTATACCATCACTCTTTCAGTTCTATCCTTTACAAATGTGTATTTGTACTGATGAGTCCAAAAGGACGAAAGGTTAGAACGATTCGAGTTGAGCGTGAAGTCTGCGCAAGATCGTTTCTTTACCCAATACATGTAGAGTTTCGGCTAGGCCGGGGCTGGCAGAAGCTTGCGTAGTGGCTATTCTAATTAAGCTAAATAGGATGGCTGGCTTTTGGTTAGTTGAATCTAGTAGGTTGTTTAGGCATTTTGTTAAGTCACCAGGGCTAAAATCACTTTTTCCTAATGTGGTTTTTGCTTGTTCCAGCAAGCCCTTTAGTTCTGATGTTTCAAGCTTCTTGAGTTGTTTGTGGGTAGAAATGAGCTCTGGATTTAATGGTAAGTCTTTAAAGAAAAACAACGTGAGCTCCTGTAGTTCGGCAAAGTACTTCAAACGTTCCTGCACAAGGCCTAACACCTGTTTTTTGTATGCGTCATCATAGGTTTTTAGAAAGGTTACTGCCCCGCGTAACAATTAATGCGCGCCACCAATCAATAAAAGAAAAAATAACATCACCAGCTCGAATACTAAAGAGAAAATCGAAATAACGATACCTGCGATTACTAATCCTCTTCCGTGTTGGCCTTTTTTTACTTTCAATGCTGCAATAATACTAATAACTAACCCTGCAATTGGAAGAGTGAAGGCAAGAACAAAACCTACGACTACAATATTCGGTATAGCCTTACTTTGATTATTGCTACTATCTAGCGCTGGTTCTGATTTAGGAGTGGGCGCTGGAGTGGTAATATTAACGGCTGGTACTGGTGGGTGT
>SICB01000001.1 GCA_009691555.1 Patescibacteria group bacterium
CCTAGTAGGCCGAACTCTAATGATTCGAATCTTAGATTTGGACCGCAAAGAGAGCAAGCTGATTGTTTCCGAAAAAGAAGCCCAGCGCGAATTTACCGAAGGCAAGATTGCCGCTTTTAAGGTTGGTGATACCATCAAGGGCATCGTGACTGGTGTGGTTGATTTTGGGGTTTTTGTAAATATCGACGGCATCGAGGGCTTGGTGCATATTTCTGAGATCGCCTGGGATCGAGTCGATAACCCTTCTAAATATGTTAAGGTCGGGCAAGAAGTTGAGGCAATTATTATTGCCATCGACCAAGACAAGCTTTCGTTATCGATGAAACAACTCACCGACGACCCTTGGCAAAAAGAAATAGCAAGCTACAAGCTAGGCGACTTCATTGACGGCAAAGTAACTCGCATTACACCGTTTGGTGCATTTGTAGAAATTACCCCAGTCATCGAGGCGCTGGTGCATATCTCGGAGCTATCGGACGACCACATTACCGACCCTAGCGCTCTAGTAAAAGTTGGTGAAACTAAAAAGTTTCGGGTTATTGCAATCGACATTGACCAACACAAACTATCGTTGAGTCTCAAGACTGGCAGTAAAGAGCCAGCCGCCAAGCCAGCCAAGCCAGCCGCCAAGCCAGCAGTAGAAACAGCCGAGGCAGAACCAAAAAAAGCCAAAGCCGATAAGAAAACCGAGAAAGAATAACCCCCAATGGTAACTGCGCAATCACATACTCCGATTCGCAGTCGCGAGGGGCGTCATACCCCAATCCGTAGTTGTAAGGGTTGTCGCAAAAAGCAGGCTAAGGGCCAGCTTCAGCGCTGGGTTTTGCAAGACGGCCAGCCGGCCCTCGATGAAAAACAGAATATCTCGAGTCGTGGGGTCTATGTTTGCTCGGACAGTTGCTATAATAGTATCAAAGGCCATTTGCCCCAAATAATTAATAGGAGACGCTCATGAGTGAAGACACAACCAAAGTAGAGGTAGCAGAGGTCATTAGCGTTGGCGAGTTTGCCGAACTTTTGGGCAAAGGCCCGGCCGCAGTGGTTGGCGAGCTCATGAAAAACGGCGTTATGGCCACCATCAACGAGCAGATCGATTTTGACACCGCTCAAATTATTGGTGCTGAGCTTGGCTTTGAGGTTGTACCCAAAGCTGCTGGCAAGGAGCTTAGACCAAACGAAATCGACGAAACCAAGCAAGTACCAAGGCCACCAGTCGTGGCGGTCATGGGCCACGTCGATCATGGCAAAACCAGCCTGCTCGACGCCATCCGTAATGCCGAAGTAGCAGCTGGCGAAGCCGGTGGTATTACTCAGCACATTGGTGCCTACCAAGTCACCAAAAATGATCGAGTGATTACATTTTTAGATACGCCAGGGCACGAAGCTTTTTCGGCCTTGCGCGAACATGGCGCCAAAATAGCCGACATCGCAATTATTGTAGTAGCCGCCGACGACGGCGTTAAGCCTCAAACTCGCGAGGCTATCGACCACGCCAAGCAAGCTGGTGTGGCCATCGTGGTGGCGATTAATAAAATCGACAAAGAAGGCGCCGATGTTAATAGAGTCAAGCAAGAGCTCTCGGATGTTGGTATTTTGCCAGACGACTGGGGCGGCGATGTGCCGTGTGTCGAGGTCTCGGCCAAAACAGGCGACGGCATAACCAAGCTTCTGGAAGTTGTTTTGCTAGTTGCCGATATCGCCGAGTCGGTGGCTCGTGTCGATGGCTTTGGCCGGGGCGTAGTGATCGAATCGCACCTCGATACCGGCAAGGGGCCGATTGTTACTTTGCTCATCCAAGAAGGCATTATTAAACCAGGCGATTGGATTATCGCCGGAGTTAGCTATGGCAAAATCCGAACCATGGAAGACTTTAAGGGTAACAAAATCAAACAGGCCGAGCCATCTATGCCGGCCGTAGTTTCGGGCCTGAAGTCGCTTCCAGAATTCGGCAACTGGTTCGAGCAAGTCAACACCGAAAAAGAGGCCAAGGATTGGGTCGATCGCCAAAGCCGCAAAAAAACCTACAAATCGGTGACATCTATTAAGAGTGTTACAGCCGAGGATATCGCCAACGCTGTAGTCGAGGGTGCCGTCAAGGAGTTGCCAATAGTCGTCAAGGCCGATGTACAGGGATCGCTCGAGTCGCTAATATCGGCGCTCGACCAAGTTGGTAATGACGAAGTCAGAGTCAAAATAGTGGCTTCTGGTATCGGTGATATTTCGGAAGGCGATGTGCAGGCTGCCACGGCTGGTAAGGCAATTATTTTGGGCTTTAATGTTAGTATTATCGCCGCCGTCAATCAGCAGGCCAAACGCTCGGGCGTAGAATTCCAGCTTTATAAAGTTATCTACGAGCTACTCGACGATACCCGCGAGTGGCTATCTTCGATGCTCGAGCCAGAAATTATCGAAACCGAGCTAGCCAAGCTCAAAATACTAGGAGTCTTTAAAACCACCAAAGACAAGGTAATTTGTGGCGGTAAGGTTTTGAGCGGCAAGGTTACCACCGACACCGAAATCAAAATCACCAGAGCCGGCAAGGTTGTTGGTACTGGCAAGCTCAAGAGCCTCCAAAAAGACAAGCAAGAATCCAAAGAAGCCATCCAAAACGAAGAGTGCGGCCTAGAAGTTGCAACCAACAAGGCAATAGAACTCGGCGACGAGCTGGTGTTTTATACCACCACCTCGCGCGCCCGAAAGCTCTAAACTGCCATGAACCTGCGACTCGAAAAGTTCAGCTCGATGATCAAAAAACAACTTGCCCCAATACTGCTCGAGTACCAAATGCCTGGCAGTTCGGTTAGTGTTAATGGTGTCAAAATCAGCCCCGATTTAAAAATTGCCCATATATATATTTCGGTTTGGGGCAAAGATGCCGAAGCTGTTTTTGAGCTAATCCAAAAAAACCGCGGTGAAATATCTAAGGCCTTAGCCGGCAAGATCAAATCGAAGTTTTCGCCCAGTTTGAGCTTTCATCTGGATTCGGGCCAGGCCGATAGTGAGCTGATCGAAGATCTGCTGAAGAAATAATCCGCTCGGCGTGGTAGCCTAGATACTAAAGCTAAGAAAGCTTATTTTAATTATTTCCTAATTATTATCAACCAATCTCATTAGTCATCACTTTTGCTGCCAAAAGTAATATAAAACCAACCGACTGTGGCTCGCCCCAATAAGCGCCCCAGCCTACCGAACAATCTTTATCCAGAATAAACTTGCCCTGAATGTTAACACTTCAGGGCTTCAGACAATCCTGGATAATGATTAGTCCGTTAGCCTGTTGCTTTCTTGGAGCTCGATGTCGGTGAGGGAAGCGCACCTGCGGCAATAGTTGCTTTTTAATTATTATTAGCTAGTCTCACTAATTATCTCTATTCAGATACCACTTTTGATACCAAAAGTGGTATTAAATAAAAAATAATAAAACATAAAAGTGAGTGATGCTAGCTTGGTCGTCTAAAGACCACAAAAGAAATCTGGGAGGAGCGCGACTAGGTGCTATAATTAAAGAAGCATTAGGAGATTTAATAATCAAACTCAAAGCCCTAGTAAGATTCAAGCACTTCGATTGGCACAGCCTAGCACTAATAATTGCTAGTGGAGTATTATTATCGCTGCCGTTTGTGCGCTACCAGCTCGGCTGGCTCAGCTTTTTTAGCCTGCTACCGCTACTAGCCCTATTGCAGCGCCTACGAGCGCAAAAGGCTTCCAGCAAGCGAATTGTGGCGAGTATTTTGCTGGCCGGAGCAATCGATATGTCGATAGTCCTCACCTGGATGTACCAGCTCAATACCGTAGATCTGCTACAAGACCCACTGACGCGCGCCGTATTTGTGCCTTTCACTCTGGGGCTGATGGTGCTGTTTTTTGCATCGGGGTTTTTGATTTTTGGCTGGCTGGTCGTAAGGCTCAAAATATCGCTCGACAACAAAAACTCTTTTTTGTTGCTGCCGGCCGCTTGGGTGTTCGGTGAGTTTGCCCGCAGTGTGTTTTTTTCGATTATGATGCTAGGCGAGGGCGGAGCTGTCGGTATGCACTGGAACTTCGGTGCGCTGGGGCTGGCAGCTAGTGCCACACCGCTGGTGTATTTTTCAAGGCTTGGCGGCCTCTTTGGGCTGAGCTTCGTGGTGGTGCTAGCTAATATTGCAATTTTTCAGCTGTGGCGCAGAAAGTTCGTTAAAGTTTCGGTGCTCATCATCGCTAGCATCGTCATTGCGACTGCGCTAGCGTATTATTTGTACCGTGCGCCATCAAATCCTGCCATCGAGCGGATTGGGTTGGTTCATTTGGGCTCCAACGAAGATACCGATTACCAGCAGCCGCTGATCCGATCTATAAAAGACAACGCCAGTGGCAGGCTCGCTACAGTGATATTCCCAGAGTATTCGCACTTGTTTGACGAACCCAGATTGCTCGATGAAGATCGCCAAATAGCCCAGCTGCTACTCAAAAATGAAGGAAGCAGAATAATTACCTCCAGGACTATATCTGCAGTAAAGACCGAGACAAATGCTATTGTAGAACTCGATGTATCGGGCCGGCAAATCAGCGCTCAGGGCAAGACCTTTTTGATACCAGGCGGAGAGTACATACCGTACCTCTATAAGGGCATCCTGATTGCCTCCGGCAACTATCGGCTGATAGCCTACCATGAAGGCGAAAAGACAGTCGCTCAGTCCAAAAAACCAATCGAGCCAATCACGATTAATGGAGTCAGCTATGGCGTGCTGGCCTGTTCGGGCATTATTGCCCCCGAGTACTATCGGGAGCTCACCAACCGCGGTGCCGAGGTGCTAGTAAACGCCGCCTCGCTCTCGACGATGGGCATAGGAGCGCAGTTTTTTGACCAGGCCAAGCAAATGGCTCGTTTTCAGGCCGTCGCTAATGCCCGGACACTAGTTCAGTCGGCCAGAGGTAAGCAATCTTATATAATGAGCCAAAACGGCACCATCCAGATACAAAATGCGTCTGACAGCACTAGCTATATGCAGGGCTCCATACAGCCCAACAGTACCCGCACTATCTACACCCTGCTCGGCGAATGGACTGTGCTGGCGAGCTTCGTCGGGCTGGTTGTATTTGCTTACATCAATAAAAAAAGCTAACTATTTCGACTCAGGCACCAAAGCAAAAGCATTTGACTTTTAACAAGCATAATAGGTATAGTATAGATATGAAAAAAGTTTGCTTGCTTGTCGAAGACAACGATTTTATCCGCAATATGTATAATCTGAAGCTATCAAAATCCAAGATTGATGTGGTAGAGGCTACCGACGGAGCTATGGCCCTAATAAAAATCAACGAGCATCAGCCGCAGGTTGTATTGCTAGATTTGATGATGCCAAATGTTAGTGGTATTGAAGTGCTCGAAGAGCTCAAGAAACACAATATAACTCCGGATTTGCCGGTGGTTGTTTTGACTAACATCATGGACCAAGCCACTATCGACCAAGCCAAGAGCCTTGGCGCGCGCGACTATATCGTAAAGACCGATCTAACCCCAAGTGAAGTGGTCGATAAGATTGCTCCGTTTTTGAGCTAAGAACTGCCTAAATACCCATTGATGAAGCTTGCCGCATCCATTGGCGCTTTTCCGGCTGGTTGGATTGAGAGTATTTGTAGGCTTCCATCGGCGCAGCCGAAATAGAGTTTTTTGCCCTCGGCCTGGAGCTCACCCCGCGCAGCAGCCTGTTTTGAAGCTAGTGCGCGCAAAATGATGTAGGTGTTGTCTTTTGATACGATATAGCTCTTAGGCCAGCCGGCATAGGCGCGAACTTCGTTTGCCAGCTCGCTAGCTGGCTTAGCAGAGTCAATGAGCCCATCTTGCTTGGTAGTTTTTGTGGTGTAATTAACAGCCGCTTCGTCTTGCTCGACGGCATCGAGCTGACCCTGTAAGAGCATCTGAACAGTTTCTGGTAGTAAGGCGCAATTGAGCGCCGATAGCTTTTCGCGCAATTCGGTGGCGTTATAGTCTTTGCAATCGAGCTCGGCCCAAGTCAAGATTGGCCCATCGTCTAGGCCGGGCGTAATTTTTATGATGGTTACTCCGGTCGTGACATCGCCGTTAATTAGCGCGGTTCTGATTGGGTCGGCCCCACGGTATTTGGGCAGCAAGCTAAAGTGACTATTCAATATGCCATACTCAAAAGTTTCGATAACGTCTTTTGGTATGATCATTCCAAAATCGAGCACCACTGCAATAGGGCTTTTGATGTCGGTCGAGCCAACTAGCTTACTGATGTCGGCTTTTGAGCTAGGGTTAATAACGCCAATCGAGTTATTCTCGGCCCAGAGTTGGACGGCGTTTTTGAACATCTTGCCAGCCGAGTTGTGGGCTGGCGGTTTAGTAACAACTAGCTCGATATCAAAAACCTCGCTCAGGCACTGCAGAGCCTCGAGGCTGGTTTGGCCCGTGCCAAAAAAGACTATCGACACCCTTGGGTTATTTGCGTTTTTTGATATCATCTTTTTTGGCTTGAGCTACTGGCATTAGAGATCCGTTTTTGTCGATACTAAATAACTGCGAGGAGTCTTTGATGTGGTCTAAGAATATGACGCCGTTCATATGATCGATTTCGTGTTGCAAAACTCTGGCCGGAAAACCCTCAACGCTAAGTCGAATTGGTGCGCCGTTGGCGTCTTGGGCTTTGACCTTGACCTTTAGCGGGCGCTTGACCCGACCATAAATACCAGGCACACTCAGGCAGCCTTCGATGTCGCTAATCATTTCGGTACTAACTTTGACTATTTCGGGGTTCACTAGGGTCGTAAACTCTTTGCTTTTGGGGTCGTCGAAGTCGTTGCGAACAACGGTCAGCTTGAGAGGCTCACCAACCTGTATGGCCGCCAGGGCCGCACCAAACTCGCTGTCGTGGTCCCAATCTAAGGTGGTGGCGATCATATCGTTAGCGAGATTTCGAATAGAGTCGTCGACATAGCCGATCCGTTTGGATTTGCTGCGAAGTATTTTATTGGGTATGGTGATTATTTTTTTTATCATGATATTCCGAAGGGGTCTAGATTGATTGTCCAGTACGGCTCAAGCTCTGAGGCGATATCAACTAGTATTTTACGGTTGCGGCTTTTTATTATCAAGCTCCAGAGGTGCTTCTTGCCGCGCATTGAGGGGTGCGACTTGACCGGCCCCAAAATAGTTATCGATTGTTTGCCTCTGAGTTGGGCAATTAAGGCCTGGGCTTTTTGCTGGCCGAGCTCGGGGCTTATAAAACCACACTCTAATTTTAACAGATACGAGTAAGGTGGGTAAGAGTATTTTTTGCGCAGGGCCAATTCGGATTGGTAGAAGCTCTCATAATCGTTACTAGTGATTAGCTCAAAAAATTTGTTGTCGGGGTTTTTGGTCTGGATGATCACCTCGCCACGGTCTTTGCGCCGTCCGGCTCTACCGGCCGTCTGGCTCAAAAGTTGAAAAGCTCGCTCCAGACTGTTGTAGTCGATATTGGCCAAATCGTAGTCGGCGTCGATCATACCGACCAAATGAAGGTTCTCGAGGTCCAGTCCGCGGCCAATAATTTGCGTACCGATTATGATATCGACTTTATTATTGTTGATGTCATCTAAAATCTTTTTAAATTCTTTTGGCTCGGCACTATCGCGGTCGATCCGTATAATTTTGGCTCCAGCAAACAGCTCTGAGGCTTTTTCGGCGACAGCCTTGGTACCGATACCAACCCCGCGCAAGTTGCTGCCCTCACAGCTCGGGCATTTTGCGGGAGGAGTTTGTTTGAACCCACAGACATGGCAAACCAAACGCATGCTGTCGGCGTGGAAGTGCAAATTGACCCCGCAGTGGGGGCACTCGAAACTCTGCCCGCAGTCGTTACAAACAAATATCGGCGCCGTGCCGCGGCGGTTGAGGTAGAGCATCACGAGCTTGCGATTGGCCAAGGTTGCTTTGATGGCGGCATCTAGCTGGGGCGTGAATATCTCAGATTGTTTGTCTTTTTTAACAATCTTAATCTCTGGATGTGACGAAGTAATGGCCCGCTGCTTGAGGCTCAGCAACTGAAGCTTGCCGGCATCGGCCAAAAATCGTGTCGCAACTGAAGGCGTTGCACTTCCCAGCACCAGCTTGGCGCCCGTCAGGCTGGCGAGCTTGCCGGCCACCATCTCGGCATGGTAGCGCGGCGAGGAATCTTGTTTGTAACTCTGCTCGTGGCACTCATCGACAACTATTAGCCCCAGCTTGTGCAAGGGCATAAAGAGTGCCGAGCGCGGACCCAACACAACCATCGGCGTTTCGGCCGATTGGCTATTGCACTCCATCCAAACAGCCCGACGCTGGGCAGGGCTGAGCCCAGAGTGCGCCACAATCAGCTGATCGGCAAAATGTTTTTGAGCCCGCTCAATCATTTGATTAGTCAAAAATATCTCCGGCATTAGCATAATTGCCGACTTACCCTCGGCCAGCATTTTGGCTATCAAATGAAAGTATATTTCGGTTTTGCCCGAACCCATCACGCCCTCTAGCAGAGTTGGCCGTTCTGAGGATAAGATAGCTTGGTATATTTTTGCTTGCTCTGGCAAGAGCTCGACCAGCTTTTTGGTGGCCAGCTTGGGCTTATCAAAAACCTTGCGTGGTGTGGTGGTGGGGTTTTTGGGCAATATCAACTGCCAGGCGCTATGAGGTGCGGCGCAGTAATAATCTATTAGCCACTCGCAGAGCGCAATCAACTGCTTGGGCAAGGGAGCTATCGGCAAAACGGCATCGATGTTTTTTAGTTTGATGGCTTTTGGCGGCGCAGCCTGGCTGATGCTACTAACGATACCGACGGTCTGATTTTTGCCAAATTTAATACTCACCAAGTTTCCGGCTTGGGCCACAACCCCCTCGGCAACTCGGTAGGTGAAGGTTCGCTTCTTAGGCCCCTTATAACCAACCACACTGACTTCGGCATACATACCATCTATTGTACCCCAGCCCAAGATTATTTGCTTTACAATCAGTCTTATCTAATCAATAATGGTAGGTAATGAAATTAAGCACAAAACTATATTTGATTGCCGCACTACTGGTCGTTCTTGTATTGCTGGCGCTACCCAGAGAAGACAAAATATTCTCGGCACTTGGCATCAAAGATACCAGCCTCAAGCTGCGCCTCGGCCTGGACCTTCAGGGCGGTGCCAGCCTCACCTACCAGGCTGATTTGTCGAAGGTCTCGGCTCAAGACAAAGCCAAAGCCATCGATGGGGTTATAAATGTCATCAACAAGCGTGTCAATTCCACCGGTACATCTGAGGTTGTGGTGCAAACATCCGGTATCGATCGAGTCAGCGTTCAGCTGCCTGGAGTAAAAGATGTCGATCAAGCAATCGGTCTCATCGGCAAGACCGCCCAACTGCAGTTTTTATCGGTTAGCCCCGAGGGCATTCCCGAAGACACCGATATTAAGGCCGAAGACCTCGAGAGCGCCACAGCCGATATTAATATCGATAACGGCCAGCCTATCATATCTTTCCAGATGAAAGGTAGCGCCACCCAGAGATTCGCCGAGCTCACCAAGAATATCAACCGCCAGGGCGGTCGACTGCTGATAATTCTTGACAACGAACCGCTTTTTAACGGCACTGTCTCGACCCCTATTACCGACGGCAAAGGGCAGATGTCGGGCTTTAAGGACTTAAAGGACGCCAAAGAAACTTCGCTGCTACTCAACGCCGGAGCTCTGCCAGTGCCTATTAGCCTAGTCGAGCAACGTGCGGTCGGAGCTAGCCTGGGGCAAGAATCCATTCAGCGCAGCTTATTTGCAGGCCTCATTGGCCTGGTTGCAGTACTAGTATTTATGATTGCCTACTACCGCCTGGCAGGCCTGGTTGCTGCGGCAGCCCTGATCATCTACACTCTCATAACCATCGATATCTTTAAGCTTTCAGGCATCACCCAGTCGCCAATTGTTTTAACACTTGCGGGCATTGCCGGCTTCGTTTTGAGCATCGGAATGGCGGTCGATGCCAATATTCTAATATTTGAGCGTATGAAAGAAGAAATCCGTGCCGGCAGCTCGGTCGCTGTGGCGATGGACACTGGTTTCAAGCGGGCTTGGTCGAGCATTAGGGATTCAAATGTATCTACGCTAATTACCTGTACGATACTCTACATCTCTGGTATTCCGGTCATCAAAGGCTTCGCCATCACACTAGCAATTGGAGTGATAGTTAGCATGTTTACAGCCATCACGATATCTAAGACCTTCATGCAAGCCGTGGTGCAAACCAAAATCGGCTCCAAGCCAAGCTCGTACCGTATCAAGGAGGAGACTATCCAATGAACATCATCGGCAGGCGTAAACTATGGTTTATAATTTCGATACTATTGGTCTTGCCAGGAACAATCGCTCTAATTGTCTGGGGACTAAAGCCCGGCATAGACTTTACAGGCGGTCAAGAACTTGAAATCTCGGGGCAGGCCACGCAAACCCAGCTATATGATATAGTTGCAAAAGTCGGGGTCAAAGATATCACCGTAACAACCAGTGGTAGTGACAGGCTAATTGTGCGCTACAGCGACCAAGGGCTCGATAAAGAGCTTGGCGACTCCCAGCAAATTAGACAAAACATCAAGGTCTTACTGGCCCAGCAAAACCTCACCGAAACTTCATTTAGCTCAGTCGGGCCGGCCGTTAGTCGCGATATTACCAGAAGCGCAATTCTAGGAGTCGCAATGGCTTCGCTAGCGATATTACTATATATTGCCTTCGCTTTTCGCAACACGCCGCCCCCCGTTAGCCCCTGGAGCTTCGGTGCTACGGCGCTTATTGCTCTTTTGCACGACGCCCTATTTGTGCTCGGCAGCTTCGCTATTTTAGGACACTTCTTTGGAGTCCAGGTTGATGCCTTGTTCGTGACGGCTCTCTTAACGACCATTGGCTTCTCGGTGCACGATACGATTGTGGTTTATGACAGAATCCGCGAAAACCTCCGACGCCTCAATAAGCCTTTCGAAGAGATCGTCAATATCTCTATTAACGAAACACTGGCTCGCTCACTCAATACCTCTATCACGGTAATTATAGTACTACTGGCATTTTACCTATTTGGTGGTGAGTCCATCAAACTCTTTATACTAGCCTTACTACTTGGTATTGTGTCTGGTACTTTCTCTTCAATCTTTAATGCCTCACCACTCTTGGTGGTTTATAATAACTGGAAAATCAAAAAAGCCAAAGCTACTAAATAGTTACTGCGCCGACGGTGAGCATGTAGGCTATAAAGAAGGCTGCCAGCAGCACCATCACAATGAGGCCTACCAAAATCCAGGTCGATGAGTTGTTTTTGGCAATCATCGGCGCAAGAATTACATCATCTGCCGGTGTCGGACTCTGGTTATTGGCAGGGCCACTAGAGTCTAGGATGCCACTGATACATTGGATACCATCAACCCCAGAGCTGGGCTCGTGGCTATGGGGTGGAGGCAATTCTGGTACCATCAGCCTTTTTAGGGTGGCCTGAAGCTTATTGTCGGGTAATACGCGACTACTAGCCTCGCTTGGTTGGCCGGGTAGGGGGTTAGCGATATGCACAGGCATCGGCGACGGATTAGAGAGATGCACGGGCATTGGCGACGGGTTAGCGGGCATCAGGCCGGTATCGGTGTAAAAGCGCTGTACGCCCCCGCAATTAGAGCACAAATAGCCCACCAAGCTTGGTGTCATAGTCGAATTGCATTCTGGGCAGTATCTATCCATTCATGTGTTTTTTATTATGCTAATAATTTTAACACAAAAGTTATGCTTCAAAAAGTGTTGTTATTTTTACCGAGTTGTTATAAACTAGTATCAACAGAGGTAAAAACAAATGTTGCAGTATTTCATCACTTCCAAGACCAGACGCAAGATAGTTACGCTTTTTAGTAAGTATCCAGATTATCGCGTTCATATCCGGGGGTTAGCAAAAATTACCAGAGAAGATCCCGGCAACATCAGCCGAGAGCTAGCAAGGCTCGAAAAAATCGGCTACCTAAAGGCCTACAAAGATGCCAACACCAAGGTCTATGGAGTCAATCAAAACTTCATTTTATTTAAGGATTTGCAGAGCATGGTGCTAAAGACATCCAACAAGAGGTCGTGATGTAGGGTGCTTCCGAGGACAGAAAATAAAAACAAAAAATAAAAAACAAAAGAGAGGTAGAAAAAAATGAAACAAATACAAAAAATAATTAAAACAGTCCGCTATCGAGACTTTATATTTGCCAAGCAATCCAAGCTCGACGACACCGAGCGATTTTTGCAAGAGGGTCGTAGGCAGTATGTTGCTAGTGTGCCCGCTGGCTTCAAGGCCAGATCTGGCTCAGACTTTTTTATGCAATAATTTTTTTGTAGGCTACTTTCGTATTTTAGACTGATATAGTTTAGACTAGGTTTATGCAGAAAATACTTTGGGATAGCTCGTCGGCTATTGAGCTCTCTAGCGAGTCCAGCATCACAAACCAGCTTCTTAAAAAGCGCGGCCTAACCTCCGCTCAGGCCGAGACTTTTTTGAAACCAGATTACGACAAGGGCCTGACCGACCCATTTGTGCTATCGGGTATGACCAAGGCCGTGGCCAGAATCGTTCGGGCAGTCAACAAAAAAGAAAAAATTGTAATCTATGGCGATTACGACATCGACGGCCTGAGCTCCTCGGCGCTTCTCTATGACGCCTTTATGGCGATGGGAGTAAAGGTATCGCTCTATATTCCAGATAGGTTCGAAGAAGGCTACGGACTCAACTCTAGTGCCATCGAAAAACTCAAGAAACAACAAAACGACTTAATTATTACGGTCGATTGTGGTACTACGGCTCATCTTCAGGCTAAAACAGCCAAAGATGTCGGTATCGATTTGATTATTACCGACCACCACGAGCCAGACGGCGGCGCACCAAAGGGAATTGTAGCTTGTGTCAATCCGAAACTCGACAAAGATAGCCCGCTGCGCGATTTGGCAGGTGTCGGAGTGGCATTTTATTTGGTGCGGGCGATTGCTATAAAAACCCAGCTAATCGATGCCGGACAAGAGAAGTGGCTACTAGATTTGGTGGCTCTTGGTACAATTTGCGATGTCGTTCCGCTGACTAACGATAATAGAGTTTTGGCGAGCTACGGGCTTAAAGTGCTCAGGAAGACCCGCCGCCTAGGGCTGATAGCTTTGGCCGATAGCTGCGCGATGGATATTGAATCCGCCAGCGAGACAGATTTGGGTTTCAAGATTGGCCCTAGGCTCAATGCGGCCGGACGCCTAGCTCATGCCAAAAAGGCACTTGACTTGCTAACCAGCAGCGATGCCGTGCAGGCCAAGGCAATCGCTCTAGAGCTAGGAGAGCTCAACGCCACCAGGCAAGAGGACACCAAAAATATCTTGGCTGGCTGTATTGAGCAAGCCAAAGAGTATAAAAAAGAGCCAATTTTGGTGCTTTCGAGCCCCGACTGGTCACACGGGGTGGTCGGTATAGTAGCCAGTAAAATATCTGAAAAATGGCACAAGCCGACCATAATTTTGCAGGAACTAGGCGAACTATCGAAAGGTTCGGCCCGGAGCTATGGCTCATTTGATATCATAGCAGCCATTCGTAGCTGCGAAGGGTTTTTAGAGAGCTGCGGTGGGCACAGCTTTGCGGCTGGCCTAAAACTTCGGACCGATCGAATCCAAGAGCTGCGCTATCGGATCAATCAGTATGCCATAGCCAATATGGACGCCAAGAATAATTTTAAAACAATCCAAATTGGTATCAACCTGACTGCTAGCGGCGCCAATATTGCCCTGTACGACGAAATCAATAAACTAGCTCCCTTTGGTAGCGCCAACAAAAAACCGCACTTACACTCAATATATGTCGTGGAGCAAGTCAGGCTGGTCGGTAGCGACGCCTCGCACCTCAGGCTGCAGCTGGTTGACTCAGCTGGAGGCAAGCACACTGCAATTGGCTTTAGTATGGCTAGCGCCTACCGCTGGCTAGAAACAGGCCAAACAATCGAACTAGTCTTTGCGCTCTCCGAAAATATTTGGCAAAACCGTCGCAACCACCAATTAGAGATAATTGATATTAAGCTTTACGAACACTAAAATTGTTCTTTAGTGTTGAACAATGCAGTTGCAACATACATAATCAATCTGATAATAGCGCGAACTGGTAGTCTGTATTAATACAATAAAGTACTCAAAAAAAATATTACAGATAGCAACTACATATTGTATCTGTTAATGTGATATTAAATAAATTGTTCAGTTTGTTTATTTGTTGAATTGCTTATTTGTCGCTAAAATATAACTATGTCAGAAATAAAGTACCAAAAGCCTCGTGGTATGCAAGATATCTTGCCGGCCGATCAACTGCTCTGGTCTCGTATCGTGGAGGCCTATGTCGATATCTGCCAATCTGCTGGGGTCGATAAGATATCAACTCCGATCATCGAATCGACCGCGCTTTTCACGATGGCCGTCGGTGAAGAAACAGAAGTCGTCAGTAAAGAGATGTACAGCTTTAGCGATCGCTCCGACAACAGCCTAACGCTCAAGCCAGAGAGCACTGCCGGTGTTGTTCGGGCTTATATTGAAAACGGCATGAATAGCCTTCCAAAACCCGTCGAGCTGTATTATATTGAGCCACACTTCAGGTACGAGAGGCCACAGGCCGGACGCTATCGTCAGCATCACCAGCTCGGTATCGAAATATTTGGCGACTCAACAGTTAGCAGTGATGTGCATGTCATTGGTCTGGGAGTTAGGCTTTTTAACCGTCTTGGAATCAATCAACAGGTAGCAATTAATAGCATCGGCTCGTCTGAGGACCGCCGGAAATACATCGAAGTCTTACAGGCGTACTTCAAGAAGTACCTGAATGATTTGCCAGAAATAAACAAGAGACAACTCAAAACCAATCCGCTACGTATTCTCGATAGCAAAGAGCCAGCCGTAATTCGGCTTATCGAAGACTCACCACATATCCTAGACTATCTGTCTCCAGAGTCTTCGGCTCGATTTGCCAAGATTTTGGAGCTACTAGAAAATTGCGGAATACAATATCAGCTCAATAGCCGCCTGGTGAGGGGCCTGGATTACTACAATGACACCGTTTTTGAATTTGTTACCGAAAACGAATCTTCAGGCGATAGTATTGGTGGAGGTGGACGATACGACACCCTCGTGAAACGCATGGGTGGAGTCGAAACACCGGCTGTCGGTATGGGTATCGGTATCGAAAGAATCAAGCTCGAGCTGGAGCGCATGGGTACTATTCCAAGTGTAACGCCACCCGATATATTCGTTGTGGCGATTGGCAAAGATGCGTCTGACACGGCTCAGGTAGTGCGCGAGATGTTGCTCAATGAAGGCTTTAAGGTTAGGGCTAATTTCTCTAAAAAGTCGATGGCCGACCAGCTGGCCCTAGCTAACAAGTGCCAGGCCAAATACGCCGTAGTTATCGGCGACCGCGAGGCCAAACTCAAAGAGGTAATCATTAAAGACCTGGCGAGCGGTAATCAGCAGGTCGATAAACAAGACAAACTTGTCGAAACCCTTAAGATGATGACTGGCTCTTGAGTTTTTGGGCGTTTTCAGATATAATTATACGGATTTAAAAATATTTTAATAACTTACAATCAATAATTTAAAGGAGCATCAATTGTTACAAGTTACAAGAAAAGACGACGAATCGGTAGAGAACCTAGTAAGACGCTTTAATAAAAAGGTCATCCAATCTGGTATATTGACCACTGCGCGCCAAAGAAAGTATTTTCAAAAGCCGATATCAAAGACCGAGGCACGAGTAGTTGCCATCCGAAAACGAGCTCGTAAAGAGCAGAAAATGCGCGAACTAATCGGTACAAGATAGTGGACTTGATCACGCAGCTCGAATCTGACATTGGGGATGCTATGAAATTGCGCGACGAAGTCCGCACTACCACCCTGCGCTTGCTCAAAAGCTCACTCAAGAATTATCAGATAGAGCTGGGCCACGACCTGACAATGCAAGAGGCACTTGCGGTGTTACAAAAGGAAGCAAAAAAATGTCAGGATTCGATCAACCAATTTGATAGCGCCGGTCGTCAAGACCTCGTCGATGAAGAGCGCAGCGAACTAGATATAATCAAAAAGTACTTGCCCGAGCAGATGAGCGAGGACGCCGTCGCAAAAGTCGTCACTGAGGCCATCGCCGAGCTCGGCGCTAGTTCCCCAGCCGATATGGGCAAAGTCATAGCGCTGGTTCGTCAAAAAACGGCTGGTCAGGCTGATGGCAGCCTAATCGCTGAGCTGACCAAGCAAAAGTTGTCTTAGCCGCTATGCCGCTTATCTACAATACCGAAGGCAAGTCGCTACTATCGCCCCCACAGCTAAAAAAAATAGCCCGTGCTATCGAGCAATTTATTGCAAAATCAAATACAGCCGAGGTTGGAGTTGCCTTTGTGAGCTCCGATCGTAGCCAGGAGCTCAATAAGCGCTACTCGGGGCGCGACTACCCAACCGATGTCTTGAGTTTTGAGTACCAACCGACGCCAGAGAATCCTACGATTGGCGATATTGCAATCTGCGCTAGTCTTGCCAAATCGCAGGCGGCTAGGCACGAGATTGCCCTAGAGGCCGAGCTGGCCCTGCTTTTGGTGCATGGCACACTGCACTTATTGGGCCATGATCACCAAGACCAAAGCCAAATAGCTAGCCTAGATAAGCTCCAAAGTGATATCATGGAATCATTAGATTATAAATATAGGGATTTCAAATGGTCACAGTAGCAAGTTTTAAATATGCCTTTAGGGGCCTGGGCGCAGTAATTAGCTCAGAGCGTAACGCCAAGATTCACCTTGGATTTGCGATATTGGCTATCTTTCTTTCTGTGGTGTTGAGAGTCAGCGCGCTGGAGTTTCTGTTTGTCTTTAGCTCAATCGTGATGGTCTTTTTTTCAGAAATCGTCAATACCTCTATCGAAAAATCACTAGATTTGATTAGCCAAGAAAATAACCACCTCGTACAACTGATTAAGGATATGATGGCTGCTGCGGTGCTAGTAACGGCGCTCGGTGCGGTCGTGGTGGCTGGAGTGGTGTTTGGACCCAGGTTCTACCAGCTCTTAATCGGCCTGATAAACAAATGAAGCAGCTGGTAGTTGTTATTGGTTTGCCTGGGTCTGGCAAAGACACCCAGATAGGTCTATTGCAGAGGCTCCGTAAAGTCGAAGTTGTCCGGATAGGCGACTTGATCCGCGAGCAAGCCAAAACTAATACTTCGATAAGCCACGCCCTACGCAGTGGCAGCCTAGTCGATTACGACCTCGTAAATAAGATTGTCCAACAGGAGATCGAAAGTTTTGCAGATGATAGCATCATTATATCGGACGGTTTCCCAAGAGATACCGACCAAGCCGATTGGATGGAGACCTATGCTGGCACTCACAAGATAGCGATAATAAGCTATATATTGCTCGACATCTCCGACCAAGAATCGCTTCAGCGTTTGCTAAAGAGAGGCCGAGCGGACGATACGGAGCCTATTATCAGGCGTCGTATTGAGGGTTTTCATAATCTCACCGACAAGGTCATTGAAGCCGCCAAGAGCCACGATAAATTTGCAAGAGTTGATGCCACTGGCAGTCCCGAAGTGGTCTTTGAGAGACTTAGGAAAGCCCTAGGATGGTAGCCTAGTGCTGAAAAATAAAATCAAATCAGCAAAAGAGCTTAAAAATATCCGTCTCAGTGGAGAGATATTGACATCGGTTCTGGACATTCTGGTTGCCTCTGCCAAAGCCGGTGTAACTAGCCTAGAGCTTGATGCTATCGCCGAAAAAGAAACCATTGCCCGAGGTGCTAAGCCAGCATTTTTGGGCTATCAGGGCTTTCCGGGCCGGGTTTGTGTATCGGTCAATAACGAAATCGTTCATGCCATACCCAACGACCGCAAATTACAAACCGGCGACCTTGTCGGTATCGACTACGGTGTTAGCTATAATGGCATGATCACCGATGCAGCTCGCACCATTAGCCTCGGTAAGCCGTCGCGTGACGGGCTGATGCTACTCGAGGGTTGCTACGAGGCTTTGCAAGACGCCCTAAAAGTTATCAAACCTGGAGCTCGGGTTGGCGATGTTAGCTCGGCTATTGAACACCAACTAAGAAAGCACAACTTGAAGCCAATCTATAGCCTTACTGGTCATGGCGTTGGTCACGAACTGCACGAAGACCCCGTGATACCCAATTACGGCAATGCTGGCAGCGGCGAGGTTCTAAAAGCTGGTATGACCATCGCTATTGAGCCAATCGCATCGACCGGAACCAACGATTTGTATCTGGCTGACGACGGCTGGACTTATATGACCCGAGACGGCTCATTGAGCGCTCAGTTCGAAAATACCATTCTCATTACAAAAGCTGGCTGCGAGGTAATTGCCAGCTAATATTTGAATATTACACCTTACTTGAAGTATAATAGCTGTATATGGCTGCAAAAAACGAGGAAACATACGTAGGAATCGACATCGGTACCAGCAAAGTGGTCTGTGTTGTTGGTTTGCACCAAGAAGACTCGGCGCTGCCTAGCATCATCGGTCTTGGTGTCTCGCCAACATCTGGATTGCGCCGTGGCGTGGTAGTGGATGTCGAGGAGACAGTCAGCTCTATTACAGCTGCACTCGAAGAAGCCGAACGAATGAGTGGCATTGCCATCGAGCGAGCGACCATTTCGGTCGATGGAGCGCACATTCATAGCAAGAACTCTAAAGGCGTAATTGCGGTGTCTCGGGCCGACCACGAAATAACCAAAGAAGAGCTGTCGCGTGTAGAGGTAGCCTCAACTGCAATTCAGCTTGAGTCGAACAGACAGATTTTACAGGTGATACCCAGAAATTATAGTGTCGATGGCCAGCCTGGTATTGCCGACCCCGTCGGAATGAATGGTATTCGGCTTGAAGTCGATACGCACATCATCACTGGTTCCAGCCCAGCCCTCAAAAATCTAGAAAATGCCGTTTTTAGGTCTGGCATTCAAATTAACGGCCAGTTTATCGTACCAATCGCAGCTGCCAGGACAGTATTGACCAAAAAACAAATGGAACTCGGCGTAGCATTGGTGCATATCGGCTCCGAAACTACCGGAATTGCCATCTACAACGAAGGAAAGCTATCATATACCAACATCATCCCGCTCGGTTCAAATAACATCACCAAAGATTTAGTGTACGGTCTCAGGACTAATATCGAAATTGCAGACAAGATAAAACTCAAATATGGCTCGGCTCAGCACCCCGGCCGATCTGACCACCAAAAAATAGACCTCTCGGAGTTTGGTGGCAAAGGTGTTGCTATGAAAGGCGACATCGATAAGATTATCTTTGCCAGAGCCAGTGAAATATTTACACTTGTGGCACAAGAAATAGCCAAAGTCGACCAAAGACAGCAGCTTGCGGCAGGGGTAGTGCTTACAGGTGGGGGATCGAACATGCCCGAAGTGGCCGAATTTGCCAAAAGCTTCGTAAAACTCCCGACCATCGTCGGATCGAGTCAAAAATACACTGGTGTTTCAGATAAAATCACCGATCCCTCCTACGCCACAGCAATTGGGCTGATGCTAGAAGATATGGATGTACCTAAAAGTAAAGCAAATAACGTTTTTGACGGCATATTGGGCAGAATAGTCCATAAAGCCAAAACTATCTTTAAGGGCCTGATGCCTTAGCCAATGCTCTTAGAACGCCCAATCCGACCATAATTGAGCTGCTTTGTTAAAATAGGCAGCTTTTTGTATTATTAGAGCCCTTGATAATTAAAAGAACAAATAAATTATTAAATAGAACACATTTTTTATAGCTAATAAATATCAAATAAACTTGAACAAATATGTTGCATATGGCGTTGTATACATATATAATTACAAGTATCCTTTTACTATTAAAAGGTATGTGGTAAGGCAGTTTATATCTGGAAGGATGGTTTCCTTCCATAGCAATTATCAAACCAGTGAGGTGAAAATTATGGCAGAGATACTCCCAGAAATCGAAACATTTGCACGCATCAAGGTTGTCGGTATCGGCGGCGGCGGCGGCAATGCCTTAAATAGGATGGTCCAATCCAAACTAAGAGGCATTGATTTTGTTGCCATCAATACCGACGCTCAGGCCCTACATTGGTCTCAGGCCAATAATAAAGTTCATATTGGCAAGGAAGCCACCAGGGGGCTTGGTGCTGGGGCTGACCCTGATGTCGGACGCCAGGCAGCCGAGGAGAGTGAAGAAGATATCTATAATGCTCTCAAGCACTCCGAGATGGTTTTTATTACTGCCGGTTATGGTGGAGGCACCGGATCGGGCGCCGCCCCGATTGTTGCCAAGATAGCCAGAGATATTGGCGCACTGACGGTCGCTATTATTACCAAACCATTTGGTTTTGAGGGCGAAAGACGCCGTAAAATAGCCGAGGCTGGTATTGCCGAGCTAAAAGATAAGGTCGATACCCTAATTATTATCCCAAACGACAGAATATTACAATTAGTTGACCGTAAAACACCGCTGGTCGATGCTTTCGGAACAGTCGATGATGTTTTGAAACAAGGAGTGCAGGGAATTGCCGACCTTATCACTATCAACGGCTTGGTTAATTTGGATTTTGCTGATGTCAAATCGATTATGAGCAACGCCGGCTCGGCGCTGATGGGAATCGGTGAGGGCACTGGCGACACTCGAGCTATTGACGCCGTCAAATACGCTATGGATTCGCCACTATTGGAAGTTTCGATACAAGGCGCGAAGGGCGTTTTAATCAACTTCACAGGTGGTCGCGATATGGGAATGCACGAGATCGAAGAGGCCGCCAAGCTAATTCATGATTCGGTCGATCCGGACGCTAACATTATATGGGGTACAGTGCTAGATGAAAACCTAACCGGCGCCATTAGAGTAACCTTGGTTGCAACTGGCTTTGATGGCGAAAGAAACCACAAGGGCAGCCTGAACAACGATGCCCGCACCGAGCACTCTAGTATTTATATGAGTACAGCAGATACCATGGACATCGAAGATACACCATTTCTGAAGCCCAAAGACGCTCAGCCGATATTTGACGATATCGAAGACCACACACCACTCGTTACAGCTACACCAGAAATCCTGGACGACTTCGACGTCGAACCTTCGGTAGATACTGACAACCAGCCAGCGACAGAGAAACCAAGCGAGCCGGACGAGTTCGAATTTGACGAATCTATCTATGATGCTGAATCGACCAATAGTGGTTTCACTGACGAACCTATAATAGATACAATGCCAACAGATTTTGATAAAGAAGAACCCAGATACATCCCAGCTTACGAAAGATTCGGAATCAAAATTGGTCGGACTAAGTCAAAAAATGACGACGACATACCAAGCATCGTAAAGAAAAAGCTCTAGGATAACGTGTCGTGAAGTGCCCAGTTTGTAGCTTGCGGGTCAGTAGGGTACTTGAGTCGCGTGATGTCGAGGAGGCTAGCTCAATTCGCCGTCGCCGCGAATGTCTTGACTGTAAACACCGTTTTACAACCTATGAGCGACCAGAAGTACCAAACCTAATGGTGGTCAAGAAGAACGGCGAGCGGGAGCTGTTTAATAGAGAAAAACTTTCAAGAGGTATTTATAGAGCTTTCGAAAAACGACCAATCGGAGCTGTCAAAATTGAAGAGATTATATCCGAAGTCGAACGCCTGGCGCGCGGCATGGATCAGCCCGAGCTCGACACCAATAAAATAGGGGCGATAGTTATGGACGAACTTTTGCAGACTGATGACGTCGCCTATGTCAGGTTCGCCAGCGTCTACCGAAGCTTCACCAGCCTATCAAGTTTCGAAAAAGAACTTACCAAAATCAAAAAACTCCATAATTAGCAGCCTTGTGCTAAAATAATAAGCAAATGAAAGCACTATTGTTTGATCGTAAATCAGATACTAACTCGCACAAGCTTGAGCTTAATGGTCTCAAAAAAAACCTTGCCATTAATAAGGTTAGAGTACAAGAGGTAGATGCCGATTCGCCCAGTGGTATAGGTATGGCCGAGAGCTACGATATTCTGAGTTTTCCGGCGGTACTTTTGATACGCGAAGATGGAGTTGTTCAAAAAGTCTGGCAAGGACATCTCCCTGCCAATAATGAAATCCACGAGTCTATCGGCTACATCTAGTAAAAAAGTGCAAATACTACTATAATAACTTCTAGTTAGGGCGTTAGTATAACGATTGGTTATTAGCGACTGGTTATCAGCCAGTAGTGCGTATTGCGCAGCGCCACGGGAAGAAATCCTTGCAAGCAAGCTTGCACCAGACAGTAGAACCCGTCGTCAAGGGCCGCGTTAGAGCCACAAATAAGTGTTGGGCTTCTGGTAGTCTCTGATAGCTTGGAGATTTAAAGAGGGGCTCAAAAGTCAGGTGGTACCGTTCGCCCTTATCATTAAGTAGCGAACCCTGACACCGCGCCGAGCAATTGGTTTTTAAAGCGGTGTTTTATTATTTAAGGGAGAAAACCATGAAAAAGATACCACAGTACCGACCCAGAGAAGTCGAAGAAGAAATGCTCAAGGTTTGGAGCAAAGAAAAAACCTTTGAGGCCTCGCTAGATAAAACCAAAAATGGTCAGCCATTTAGTTTTTATGATGGCCCTCCATTTGCCAACGGCCTGCCACATTTTGGACACAGCCTAGTGACTAGCATTAAGGATTCGATTGGTCGATTCCAGACCATGCGCGGTAGGTACGTGGACCGCCGTAATGGCTGGGATTGTCATGGCCTGCCGGTCGAGTTTGAAATTGAGAAAAAATTTAATGTCTCGGGCAAACAGCAAATCACGGAACTCGGTTTGGAAAAGTTCAACCAAGCCTGCCGGGATTCGGTTTTTACATATAAAAGTGATTGGGAAGATTTTTTTGATCGCATCGGTCGATGGACGGACAAAGACAAGGCCTACGCCACCATCGACAATACCTACATCGAGTCGGTTTGGTGGACTTTCGCGCAGATTTATAAAAAAGGCCTGATATATAAGGGCTTCAAGTGCATGCCATACTGCCCGCGCTGCACCACACCGCTCAGCAATTTTGAGGTCAATGAAGGCTACAGAGATGATGTCTCGGACCCCAGCGTCATAGTAAAGTTCAAATTAGCTGATGATGATGCAAGCTTGTTGGCCTGGACAACCACACCCTGGAGCTTGCCAGGCAACAGCGCCCTAGCCGTGAAGCCAGATGCCCAATACTTAGTTATAAATACCACTGCCGATGGATCAAACGAAAAGCTGATTGTAGCCAAAGATCGACTCGAAAGCCTAAAGCTGGAAAGCTACGAAATACTCGATACAATACTCGGAAGCGACTTGGTCGGAAAGAGCTATCAGCCATTATTCACTATCAAAGACTTTCAGCCTACCAACAATAGTTACAAGGTTTGGTCGGCCGATTTTGTAAGCGTTGAAGATGGTACCGGCATACTGCATGTGGCGCCGGCTTTTGGCGAAGATGACCTTGCCTTGAGTCAGGCTAACGATATACCACTAATTAATACCATCGACCTCAACGGAAAAGTCAAAACTGCTATCGGGCTAGAATTTATCGAAGGCAAGTTCTTTAAATCGGCCGATAAGCTAGTGATAGAACATCTGACCGAGCAAGGTAATATTTACTCGGCCGAGACCTTTGCGCACACCTACCCATTTTGTTATCGCTGCGAAACCCCGCTACTATATTATGCTATCGATACCTGGTTTGTGGCAGTTTCGTCGATCAAAAAACAGCTAAAAGATACTGCCCAAGATATCAACTGGACGCCCGACAATATCAAAGAAGGCCGTTTTGGTAGGTGGCTAGATGGCGCCCGCGACTGGGCCATATCGCGCAATCGCTACTGGGGTGCTCCCGTCCCTATTTGGGTCAATCAAGACGACGATAGTGATATCTTGGTGGTCGAGAGTATCGAAGAGCTCAACCAACTGACCGATTCTGGCTTCGACCTGAGCGACTTGCACCGGCCTTTTATCGATAAAGTTACTATTAAAAAAGACGGTAAAACTTACAGGCGCGTCGAAGAAGTTATCGATTGTTGGTTTGAGTCGGGCTCAATGCCAATTGCCCAGCAGCATTATCCTTTCGAAAACAATGCTAAATTTGAGCAGAGCTTTCCGGCCGATTATATCGGAGAAGGTCTCGACCAAACTAGGCTTTGGTTTTATGTTTTGCATGTCATATCGACGATTGTTTTTGATAAGCCAGCCTATAAAAATGTTGTGGTCAATGGGCTAATTACCGCCAGTGACGGCCAGAAACTATCTAAGAGGTTAAAAAACTACCCACCCCTGCAAGAAGTATTTGACCTCGAGGGTGCCGACAGCCTGCGCTATTACTTACTATCTAGCGCACCGGCCTTGTCGGGCGAGTACATGCGCTTTGACAGGGATAGCCTCAAGGACATCAACCGCAACTTATTTATGACACTCTACAATAGCGCGTCTTTTTTGAGCCTTTATACTGAAATCGACAAATGGAAGCCGACTAGCCTCGATAGACCGATTGGGCTAGCCAACCCGCTCGATTTATGGCTAGTGGCTCGTGTCAGTGGCACGATAGCCGAAGTCACTGCTGCGGCTGACAATTTTGAAATAGCCAAAGCCAGCTGGCCCGTCTATAAGCTCGTCGATGATATGTCTAATTGGTATGTCCGAAGGAGCCGCCGCAGATTCTGGAAATCCGAAGACGATTCCGACAAACTCCAGGCCTACCAGACACTGCACTGGTCGCTGGTGACAATTTGTCAGTTGCTAGCTCCATGGGCGCCATTTATGAGTGATTGGCTGTACCGGCACCTGACCGAAGATATCGCCACCGCTCCTCGCTCGGTGCACCTCAGCGACTGGCCAAGCAGTGGCGAATCTGACCAGCAAATACTACAAGACATGGACATTGTTAGGCGCTACGTCAATGACGGCCTGGCCAAGCGGTCTGAAAATAAAATAAAGGTTCGTCAGCCATTGGCAACTGCCACCATAAAAGGGCCCGACAAAATAGCCCAAGACTTAGTGGATATTATTTGTGAAGAGCTTAATGTCAAAAAGGTTCAATACCAAAAGAGCAATGACATTTCGGTGGATATCGATACGACTATCACGCCATCACTCAAAAACGAAGGTATCGCCAGAGAGATAGTCCGAAACATCCAATCTTGCCGAAAGGAAGCTGGCCTGCAAATAGAAAACCGTATCAAGCTTTCCTTGCGCACCGACTCAGCAGAAATCGCCTCGGCTGTCGCTGAATTTGAAAAGCTAATAGCACTAGAGACCCTGACCCAGCAGTATTCGTCACGCTCAGAGGGGTACCAATTCGTAAAGACAGTTTCCTTAGAAGGCCACGAGCTGACTATAGAGCTCGAAAAATATGAAGCGTAAAACAATTTGGCTGGCTGGTAATTTTGATAATCTTTTGCTGGCCGCCACGGCGCTACTCGTAACCCTAGGCTTGATAGTGCTCTACTCGCTTGGTATTAAAGCCAAACAAGTTTCTAATCAGCTCGATAGTACCAGGCAAATAGTCTATGCCCTGATTGGCGTTTTTCTTTTGGTACTGGCCGCCAGAAACGACTACAAGATTCTCAAAAACTATAGCGGAATATTGTACGTTTTTATGATTGTCTCACTCTTAGCGGTGGAGTTTTTTGGTGCTTCAAGGCTTGGAGCCACTCGTTGGATAGCACTGGGGCCATTTCAGTTTCAGCCATCTGAGCTGGCAAAACTAATCCTAATAATTGTGCTGGCTAAGTTTTATGCCCAAAACTTCGACTTTACCGGCCAGCTGAGGTTTTTGGTTAGGTCGCTGGTGTACTGTCTGCCGGCGATATTTTTAGTGCTAGTTCAGCCAGACCTTGGAACAGCAATTGTGCTAGCATCGATATGGCTGGTCATGACACTAGCTACTAAAGTCAAAAAGAAATACCTGCTAGCGCTGTTTATGGTCTTATTATTATCGATGCCGATAGTCTATCCGATGCTCAAAGATTACCAGAGGCAGCGTATCGATACATTCTTGCAGCCATCCAAGGACCCGAGCGGCACAGGCTATAATGTCAATCAGGCGATAATTGCAGTTGGCTCGGGAGGGTTATACGGCCAAGGATTGGGAGCCGGAAGTCAAAGCCAGGGCAATTTTTTGCCAAGTTCGCACACCGACTTTGTATTTGCAGTCTTGGCCGAGAAATTGGGATTTTTGGGGGCTTTGGTTTGTATACTGCTGTTCGTGGCTGTGATAGCTAGAATGATAGTCGATGCCACCCTCAGCCATGACCGTTTTGGAAGCCTGCTGTGCATTGGTATCGCCACAATGTTTGTGGTGCATGTGATGGTTAATATTGGTATGAACCTCGGTATTATGCCAGTTACAGGTATACCGTTACCATTCATATCGTTCGGCGGAACTAGCCTAATGGTAAGCCTTTCTGCTATTGGCTTGGTCGAGAGTGTTTATTTTAGAAGGCGCGGTCGAGAGCTCAAGGACTCGGAGTTAGTATAAATGCGAACCAAAAAAATACTAACTATCGGAGTAGTACTTGTTTTGGCTGGAGTAGCCGTATGGTTTAGCAAAACCAGCGCCACTCCAGTCAAAACCTCAAATCGCGAAACCTATGAGGTCAAAAAAGTTGATGACGGCGATACGCTCCAGATATTTCGCTACGGACGCAGCGAAAAAGTTCGTTTTATAGGCATCGATACACCAGAAACTGTTGATCCTCGCAAGCCGGTGCAGTGTTTTGGCAAGGAGGCTTCAGCAAAAACCAAACAGCTACTGACTGGCAAAACAATACGAATCGAATTTGACCCGATTGTTGGAGAGCGCGATAAGTACGACCGTTTGCTAGCCTATGTCTGGCTGGACAGTGAGCTCATTAATTTGACTTTGCTGCGTGAGGGCTACGCCCACGAATACACCTACCGCTCCCAGGCCTACAAGTACCAAAGCGACTTCAAGCAAGCCGAGGCCGGGGCTCGACAAAGCGAAGTTGGGCTATGGTCGCCACAAACTTGCGCTGGGGTCACAAAGTAACTAAAATGAAAAAAATTATGAAACAGCCTTTTGACCCAACCAAAAAACACCGCGAGCGAGAGCTAATTCAAGATTTCGTTAATATCTGCCCAGATTTTGCTGGCTGGGAGTTTCAGGCTTATTCCGAAAACCCAGATATGGCCTACGTCAAAGACGGCAAGCAACTGGGTTTTGATAGCGTCATCATCTCAGACGACCAAGCCTCCGTGCAGTGTGTTTATAGCCCGCAGCTGTGCCGGCTATCTTTGCCTGCCAATCTGCCGCACGATCAGCGTCTTAACCAAATTGAGGTATTTTTTGCTAATAAGCTCTTTACGCATCTTAGAAAATACAGCATACCGACGGTGCTGGTTTTTACGCTAGTAGACACTCGCAGCACTAGCTTTGCCGATATCGCCGCCATCGCCAAGCAGTTCGAGCTACCAAGGCTCGAGAGTTTTAATATACTGGCCTATTATATTTGCGATAACACCAATTATATTAAGATTGCTTCGGCCTAGCTCTTCGTTTATAATTATAAGCATAAGCTTTAATTAAATTAATTGCCTTTATCGGCAACGAAGGAGTCAAATGGCTAAGAAAAAGATTACGATTGAGGGTCTTCGAAAATTCAATATATTTATGTTCGTGTTTTTTGCAATTCAAGTGGCGGTGATGTTTATGATTGCCAATGCCAAGGTTAAGTTTCCGATTAATGTCAGCTACCTGACATTTAATACCGACACCAAGAGCCTCGACTCCGCCACCAAGGCTATATACCAGCTCCCATTGGTTTGGCCGATTCTAGCATTCTTGGTTATTTGTATGCTAGCCCACCTGATAATTTCTACTATCTACTACCGCCGTTACAAAAAAGACCTCAAGGTCGGCATGAACCGAGCTCGCTGGATAGAATACAGTTTTTCGGCTAGCACCATGATTGTGGCAATTGCACTACTGACGGGCATCTACGACTTAGTTAGTCTAATTTGTTTATTCGCACTGGTGATGGTCATGAATCTCTGTGGCCTGATAATGGAAATCCACAACCAAACTACCGAAAAAACAAAGTGGATTAGTTATATCGTGGGCTGTATTGCAGGCATCGTGCCCTGGATATGTATTGCAATTTATTTTTGGGCCAGTGCTTCTAATTCGACCTCTGGAGCCAAGATACCAGCCTTCGTTTATTGGATATTTATTACTATCTTTTTATTTTTCAATTGTTTTGCTATCAACATGTTCTTACAATACAAAAAGTGGGGACCCTGGAAAAACTACCTCTACGGCGAGCGCGTTTATATTATTTTGAGCTTGGTAGCCAAAACGGCCCTAGCCTGGCAGGTATTCGCCGGTACTCTTAGGCCCTAAAAATGGCCCGCCGACACAAGCTCAAGTGTCCATTCGGTATATTCTAGGTAGCCATTTATGGCTTAGGCAACATCGTCAAATTTTTTAAGTAGGCAGAGGCATCAGCTACCAACAATATATAGCTCTTGTTCGGCCCTGGTGACTGCGGTATATAGCCAGCGTTGCCATTCGTCTTGGCTCATTTTGGGAAAGCGTTCTTCAAAAACCAAGACTCGCTTGGCCTGTGAGCCTTGGGCCTTATGAACGGTCAGCCCATAGCCAAAATCAAATAGACCGACAACATCTTTTTTGGATCTCTTGGGCAATGTCTTGATGGTTGCGGCAGCTCCAAATTGCTCCCGCGGAGCAAAGCCCTCAAAGCTCACGCCGTCGAAGTCGGCCGTGATATTCCACCATAGCAAATCGTTATCATTTGGCACCGATGCGATATTTGTGATAATGCCAATTTGCCCGTTGCTCAAACCCGTCTCGCGGCTATTGCGCAAACAAACGATAGTATCATTGCGCTGCGGGTCTGGGCCTTCGAAACCCTTGAGTTCGCGAACATGGCTATTGAGCTTTTGGCGGGTACTGTTGTAGCCACACAAAACCAAGGTGTCGGCATCGTGGCTTTCCAATATGGCTTGCACGGCGTCGCCGGTGACAGGATCGTTTCGGTCGAGCTTTTCAACACCCTCACCATAGGCTTTAATTGGTATCGCCTGCCCGCTACGAGCCATTGTCGATATCGCAATTATTGGGCTATCGGCCGCCTGGCGCCATATTTTGTCGAGCTTAATCTCGGGCTCTAGCATCAGGTTGAAGTTGTTGCCAATTGGTGGCAACTGACCGTGGTCGCCAACCGCCAGCACCGGCTTACCAAAACTCAAGAGGTCGTTCCATATATCCTCGCTCACCATGCTGGCTTCATCGACTATAATTATATCGACCTTTAGCGAGTCACGCTTGCGCCATTTCAGGACATCACCCTTGCCGGTTTCAGAATAGTACATCAGACTATGGAGGGTCGATATCGAATCGCCCGGCCGTAGTATCTTGTCTTCAACGAGTTTGCGTTTTAATACCAAAGCCGCCTTGCCTGTAAAGGCCGCAAAGCCCACTTTGGTGGTGGGCATATTGGCGGTTAATACCTGACGCAAGGTTGCAATCAGAGTAGTTTTGCCTGTGCCGGCATAGCCACCGAGAGTGATATATTGTGGGCCACCTTTATTGTAAGACTTGAGCCAGGCACCAATCGCACTTAGCGCGGCAGCTTGTTGGTTTGTAAATTTTTGCATCACAGGTATTGTACCAGCAATTTGTGCCTTACAAATAATCGCGCAGCTTATTAAACTTCATAATATTTTAATGATAGGGCTATATAATTTGGTATAATATATCTATTATGACCAACCAAACAACACCCCAAAAATACGATTTGATAATAGTAGGAGCCGGCCCAGCTGGCTACACGGCCGCTATTTATGCTGCCAGAGCAAACATAAAAGTACTAATGGTAGCCGGAACTATTCCTGGCGGACAGCTCCTACTAACCACCGAAGTCGAAAACTTTCCGGGTTTTAGAGATGGAGTTATGGGTCCCGAGCTGATGGACGCAATGAAAGCCCAGGCCAAGCGCTTCGGCACCGAAATAATCCAAGAGAACGCTACTAAAGTAGATGTCGGCGGCCAGCCAAAAAAAGTCACCATCGGCAAAAATGAATATATTTCGAAGGCACTCATCATATCGACCGGTGCCAGCGCCAACTGGCTCGGTCTAGCTAGCGAAGAGCGACTAATGGGCAACGGAGTTTCGTCGTGCGCCACCTGTGATGGTTTCTTTTTTAAAGACCAAGAGGTAGTTGTGGTTGGCGGCGGTGATAGCGCCATGGAAGAGGCCTTAACGCTGTCTAAGCTGGCCAGCAAGGTTACTATCGTACACCGCCGAGCCGAATTTAGGGCAAGCAAGATAATGCAAGACAGGGTGCTAAATAACGACAAAATCGAAGTGCTTTGGAACTCATCGGTCGTCGAGGTACTTGGAAAAGAAAAGGTCTCGGGCATCAAGACAAAAAACATCAAAACCGGAAAATCCAAGAAGCTAGAATGTAAAGGTCTCTTTATAGCCATTGGACACACCCCCGCCACCGAATTATTTAAGGGTTCACTCGAAATGGACAAAGCCGGCTACTTGCGCGTCAAAGACAATGTCAAAACTGCCATCGACGGAGTTTTTGCAGCTGGCGATGTAGCCGACCCGCATTATCGCCAGGCAATCACTGCAGCTGGCGACGGCTGCCGAGCGGCGCTTGAGGTCGAGAGGTACCTAGAAGGCATCTAAAAAACCGATATTGCCTCGCTCTGTACGGGCTCTTTGTCATAGTAAAGATAAAAAACCAATTAGTTAAAAAAAGATACTAATAATGACCAAGCATCGCAAACCAATTACAAAATACGATCTCAGACAAAGACTTATCAGTCGTTCGCTCTGGACTATTTTAATCGTTGAGGTTATTTTTGTATCTACACTTTTGGTGTATTTTTATGTGATACTACCTCGACCCAAGCCAGCACCAGCTAGTGCAGTCACAAAAATACAGCAAAAAAAAGAAATTAAAACGGGCAAGATAATTTCCGAAGAGTCAGCAAGGGTTTTTTCTGCTAGCGAAGTGCAGAGAATAATATCCCAGACCAACAAGCGCTTTGATAGCCCCGTCAATGTCGAGGTCACGAAGCAGACTTTTGTATTTACGACCTCTGACGGTACCAAAGATGATGTGCCTGTTTATGCTCGGGTTTATTTGCCATCTGGCAACAACAGAAAGCCAATTTTTGCCTTTGCACCAGGTACTTCGGGCGTTGCAGATAGTTGTTCGGCCTCGCTCGAAGATCCTGCCAAAAAGGACTGGGCAAATTACGATAGCCTACTTATGGCCTACGCCAGCCAGGGCTATGCGGTGGTCACAATCGATTACGAGGGTATGCGCGACAGCTCCCGACAGCATCATTTTATGGTTGCCGAGTTGCAAGCCAAGGCACTACTTGATAGCGTCCGCGCCATTAGCGCCCTAGCCATAACAAAAGATCAGCTTGATGCCGACAAGGTCTTTAGTGCCGGCTATTCCGAGGGCGGGCAAGCCGCTTACTGGGCCGACCAAATCAAAGACGACTATGCACCAGAGCTAAACCTCAGTGGCGCAATTGGCTTCGCGCCAGTTACTAGTGTCGAAGAAACCCTCGACGATGCCACCAGAGGAGCAAACATCAACTGGTTCGGCCCGCTGGTACTGGCGAGCTACGGCGATTGGTACAAGGCCAGCTACCCGGTCGATAAAATCCTCACGAGCCAGTGGGCCAAAACCTACCTGCAAGATGTGCAGTCTAGCTGCATCGATGGCTTTAGCAAAACCTGGCCCAATAACACCGGCTCAAATAGGTCGGGCGAGATCTATACCAGCGAGTTCATTAAGGCCGCCAAGGATCTCAATATTGCCATCAACCCAATCTACGCCGGGTTTTCTGCTGATATGGCTAAAAACATTGTCGGTAGTACCAATACCAGCCGCCCCAAGCTAATCAACCAAGGTATTAACGACAATGTTATTTTATTATCACAAAGCCAGCACGGCTTTGAGCGGATGTGTGTCCAGTCCAATATCGTGACATTCAAAAAATACGATACCAGCCCTTATGCCATTGCCAATACCAATCCCACCGGAAGCGTCGGTCATTACCAAACAATGAATGCTAGCTTCAAGGATACCTTGGCTTGGATGCAAAATATCATCTCGCAAAAGCCAGTGCCGAACAGTTGTAAATAGTTAGCTTGGGATTATTTTATAATAAAAAAAAGCACCTCTTAATAAAGGGCGCTTTTAGTAGGTTCTTACTTAGATCTTATCTCGGTAATTTCCAAAATAGCATGACGCTGCCGGTGACCTGTTAGGGTTTTTTGGCGCTTCTTAGCTTTGTACTTCAAAACCTTAACCTTGTCGGCCTTAACATCCGCTTCGATTATCTTTGCAACCACTACAGCTCCTTCGAGCTTTGGTTTGCCAATTTGTATTTTATCGCCGTCGATTACAATCAATGGTTTGAATTCGATTACATCTTTATCAGAGTGCAATAGCTCAGTCTCAATTTTGTGACCTTTTTCTACCATGTATTGTTTCGAGCCGGACTCTATTACTGCTATCACTTGTTGGTTTCCTTTCCTTGTCACTTACCTTAAAAGACAATTTATAATTATAGCACTAAAATAGGTGCGTTGTAAAGAACAAAATGCTCTGCGGTTGCTTGCTTGAGAGAGCGCTCAGAGTTTTTTCTTTGTAGTCTTTATAGATTATTTTTTTAATTAATCTCATTAGCTATCACTTTTGATGGCAAAAGTAATATAAAACCAGCCGACTTCTAATTGATTATAGCTCGCCCCAATAAGCGCCCCAGGCTACCGAACAATCTTGATCTAAGAATAAACTTGCCCTGAATGCTAATTGGCTATCAATAATAATTGTTTTTATATTAATATCATTAATTACCACTTTTGGTATCAAAAGTGGAGCAAAAATAGCCGACTGTGGCTCGCCCCAATAAGCGCCCCAGGCTACCGCACAATCTTGATCCAGAATAAACTTGCCCTGAATATTAACATTTCAGGGCTTCAAACAATCCTGGATAATGATTAGTCCGTTAGCCTGTTGCTTTCTTGGAGCTCGATGTCGGCAGAAACCAGCAGAGGACAGAGTACATTTACAGCAATAATAATTATTTTTTTAATTAATCTCATTAGCTATCACTTTTGATGGCAAAAGTAATATAAAACCAGCCGACTTATGGGTTAACACGACTATCAAATATCGGCGCCTAACCTGCTATAATTAGTAGCATATGGAAAGCTCAAAAAAAGTCATATCAATTGCTAATCAAAAAGGCGGAGTCGGTAAAACCACCACCACTATTAGCGTCGCCTCCTACTTAGCTAGGTTTGGCCATAAGGTGCTTTTGGTCGATCTCGACCCTCAGGGCAACAGCACCAGCGGGCTGGCAATCAATAAACAGGCGCTCAAGGCTAGTATTTATAACGTGCTGGTCGACAAGACCCCCGTCGCCGAAGTAATCATTAAAACCAAAATCAAGAATCTCGATATTATTCCTGCTAAGTCGGAGCTAGCCGCCGCCGAAGTCGAGGTTTCGTCTACCCCCGGCCGAGAAAAGATTTTAAAACTAGCGCTTCGGCATTTGCAGTACGATGTAATTATTATCGACTGCCCACCGTCGCTGGGATTGCTAACAATCAACGCCTTCGTGGCCAGCGATTCGGTCATTATACCCGTCCAGAGCGAGTACTATGCCCTAGAGGGCCTCTCGGAGCTACTCGATACCATCAAGCGCGTTCGGGTTGGGCTAAACCCAAGGCTCGATATCTTGGGTCTGGTGGTTACCATGCATAATCGCCGGACCAGCCTTGGCGAGCAGGTATTAGAGGAAATCAAGAAGCATTTTCCATCTAAAATATTTGACACCGTAATACCTCGCAATATACGATTAGCAGAAGCACCCAGCCATGGTAAGCCAATATACGAGTACGACAGGTTTTCCAAGGGCGCCCAGGCTTACAAGAAATTGACCAAAGAAATAGAAAAGAGGCTATAGCATCATGAGTTCAACCAACCGATTAGGCCGAGGCTTAGATGCCCTAATACCAAGCGATATCGACGATTTTGTGGCCGCTAGTCTGCCCCAGCAGCTCAAGACCGACAAAAACAACATCCTGGAGCTCAACCCTGCCGATATTTTGCCGAATCCCCACCAACCCCGAACTGATTTTTCGAGAACCGACCTCGACGGCTTAGCGCAGAGTATTAAGCAACACGGTATATTGCAGCCGATAATCGTCATTGAAACCAACGCCGGAGTGTACCAGCTAATCGCTGGTGAGAGGCGCCTCAGAGCCGCCAAACAGCTGGGTCTAACAACAATACCATCGATTGTGCGGACTTTTTCCGAACAAGAGCAGCTAGAGCTAGCTGTTATCGAAAACATCCAACGATCCGAATTAAAGCCGCTCGAGCTTGCGATTGCGTATACTAAGCTTGTTGATCAGTTCAATATGACGCACGAAGCAATCGCCAAACGTGTCGGCAAAGGGTCCTCGACAGTTTCAAATTCTATTAGGCTCGTTAATTTGCCACACGCCGCCAAGTTGGCCCTGCAAAAGGATCAAATTACTGAAGGCCACGCCCGGGCCATATTGTCGCTCGACAATTCGACCGACCAGACCATACTACTAGAGGCAATCATCAAATCTAAGCTGACGGTTCGAGAGGCCGAGGAATTTACCCGCAAACTCAAGGCTGGCAATCAAATAGAATCGCCGACCAAGGCCAAGACCATCCGAAACCAACACAGTGCTCTCACTACTAGCCTAGGCAAACTGCTCGGTACCAAAGTCAATGTGATGCCCACCGCCAGAGGTGGCAGGCTGGTAATTGAGTACTATTCAGATGAAGAGCTGGCGCGCATAGCCGGGCAAATACAAGGCCAAGACTAGCCACCTGCAGCCTAGTTACTGAGCTGGTTCGTATTTGGGGAGGTTCAAAAAACCAGCGTCGTTGAGTGGTGTAACTCTAAAAAAAGCCGTTCCAATTACATTTTTCTGAGGTAGCTGCCCCCAGAAACGCGAATCATAGCTGCCGCCGGGCTTGCGATTGTCGCCTATTACAAACAAGTTGCCCGGTAGCACCACTGTATCTACTTCGCCCTCCATTTTGGTGTTTTGGTCTATGTATTTTTCTTCGGGTATAAAGCCTTCGGGGTGCTGTTCGTTGTATATTTTAAGTACGCCGTCTTTGAGGGTTACTCTCTCGCCAGGCAACCCAATAACTCTTTTGATATAGAATATTTGCATATTCTCTGGTGGCCTAAATACCAGCACATCGCCGCGAGCGTATTTTATGTAGGCCTTATCGCCAAAGAAAGAAGTGATGTTTTTGAGAGAAGATTTAGCCCTGTCTACCAACAAATAATCGGCATTGACGAAGTCGGGGTTCATGCTATTGCCATCGACATAGTAGGCTTGAAATATAAAGTTATTAATAAATATCACTACCACAGCGGCTATGATTAGTGTCTTTGCTACTTCCCAAATAATGTGCAAGGGGCCCTTTTTGGGCTGCTCGTCCGCGGACTGCTCTTCGAGCGAAGTAGCGAAATTATTGAAGTCCTTGACATCCGATTCGAGATGCTGCTGCGCGCTAGCAGATCCGACAACGGGCGTAGTTGGTTCTGCTGGTGGTTGTGTTGGCTGAATATCGGTGCCTGGCTTCAGTAGGTCAGTTTCGTCTAGTCTAGCACTTAGGTCTGCCGATTCTTTTTCGTCTTTCATTAGGTCCTATTATAACATTTTAGAATCACTATTTCGATGTAGTTAAAAACTATTTATTAGTACTGCGAAATCGCCTATAATATAACCATATGAAATTACACAAAACATCAAGATCTAATAAGCTTGATGGTCGCGATGACATCTCGAATTTAGCTCGAGCCGGTCGCGAAAAACCAAAAAAACATCACATCTTACGGATATCACTGATAGTGCTCGCACTGCTGGTATTATCGGCGGGTGCTTTTGCCGCAAAAACTATCATTACTCTCAATAAGGTCATCAAGCACCAGGGCGGCATCAGCGCCGACGGGCTGAAGGGCGAATTGGATTTGAGTCGGCTGAAGGGCGAAGGCGAGGGGCGCATCAATATTTTGCTGCTCGGCGTCGGCGATGCCGGCCACGCAGGTGCCGGCCTGACCGATACAATACTAGTAGCCAGTATTGATCCAAAAACCTATAATGTCGTAATGATTAGCATACCGCGCGATCTGTATGTCAAGATACCAGGCTACTGGTGGAGCAAAATCAACTCCGCCAACGCTTTTGCCGAACAAGACAAAGAAGGTTCTGGGCCCGAAGTCATCAAAAAAATAGTCAGCGATGTGCTCGATATCCCAATTCATTACTATCTGAAAGTCGACTTTACAGGCCTCAAAAAGTCGGTCGACACGCTAGGGGGTATTGATATCAATAACCCGACCAGCCTCAATGACCCAGACTATCCTTGTGATAAAAACGAAAGCTACTCCTGTGGCTTTAAGCTCAAGGCCGGTGTTTTGCATATGGACGGAGCCTTGGCATTAAAGTTTGCTCGCTGCCGCAAGGGTACTTGCGGGGACGACTACGGCCGGGCCATCAGGCAACAGGCGGTCTTGGTGGCGATGCGCGACCAAGCATTGCAGCTCAGTAATATTTTTAATCCTGGTAAGATCAACGACTTACTTGGTATTATCGGAGATCACCTGCAGACCGATATCAGCCTCGATGAAATGCAGCGACTAATTGCGATTGCCCGTAAGATAAACTCCAATACCATCGTCAATAAAGTTCTCGAAAACGAAGCAGAGGGGCTGGTAAAAAATAGCAATGTCGGCGACGCCAGCGTGGTCATCCCGACAGCAGGAGTAGGCAACTATAGTGCGATACAGGCTTATGTAGACAGCCTTTTGATTGATGGCTACATTAGTACTGAAGCTGCTAAGGTTGAGATAATCAGCGATGGAGCCAAGCTCGGTAGAGCCTATGCTCTTTCGGTATTGTTGAAATCGTTGGGTTATAATGTTATAAAGACTACAGCGATTGCTGAGCCAGGTGACGGCAAAACCAAGCTGATTAATTTTGCTAACGACGGCACGCCATATACTATTCAGTATCTCGAGAACAGGCTCGGGGTTCCAGTCGAAAAGCAAACCAGAGCTTCAGATCAACGGGCCGATATTAAAATTATGCTAGGAGCAGATTATCAATTTAAAAACAGCCATTAAGAGAGCCAATCTATTTAGCCAGGGGCAGCGACTTATTGTAACGGTCAGTATTATATTGTCGCTCTTTGCGATTGGTATTTTGTATTACACCCCATTTCCACTAATGATGATCCCGGTTGCTCTGGGCCTAAATTACCTGCTCTTTAGGCGCCTGATAGTTACCAAAAAAATCAGAACAATCATTACCAAGTCTTTACGCCCAATTATCTGGATCGGTATTAGCTTATTTTATTTTCAAAGCGTCTATTTGATTGGCAAAATGTCAATCCCAGTATTTATTATCTGCATTGCCTTCTCTGCACTGATTTATGGCGTTATCTGTTATTTCGAGACGCAAACCCAGCCCAACCTAATGGTCGATAATATATTGACCATACTCTTTATTTTGTTTAGTACTTCGCTTGCCAGCCTGATGGTAGCGTATTGGCACTGGCCAGCAGCCTTGGTAATGCTAATCCTCTGGGTCGTGAACTTCTTGGTGGCGCTGTGGTGGCTCCTGGATTTTACCAACAATCCCCAAATACTGGCAGCTCTGTGGGGTTTTGTAACACTCGAGATGTTTTGGCTGTCTTCTCGCTGGACGGTCCTATATCAAATACCAAATGTTCCGTTTATATTGTCGCAATACAGCATTATAATAACATCTCTGGCCTATGGCTGGGGCGGTATATACTACCATTACAAGCAACGAACACTCAAAAAGACCGTCATCGTAGAGTACCTTGCCCTGATAGTCGTGGTATTTGTTGTTCTGATAGTTATGAACCGCTGGACCGGCACAGGTTAGGCCAGGCACCAATCGGGTGTTCGATTTTTTAGCCAAGTAGTTACTGCTTGGCTGGTTTTTCAAAACCGAGTATTAGGTAGCTTTCAGAAAACAGAGCTAGCCCGGCTTGGTTGGCGAGCAGTTTTAATTGATCATGTTGCCAGGGGTCAGATTCGTGTAATACGATCGAGTCGGCCGTGGTGTGAGTAGATAAATCAGCATAAAAACGCCGGTAGAGGTCTAGCCCATCACCTTCGCCACCAAAGAGAGCCACAGCAGGCTCTTTTTGAACCTCAGGCTTCATATTGGGCAAGTAGCTTTTAGATACATAGGGCAGGTTGGTGACGATTGTATCAAATTGTCCCACGACGCCAGCCCAGACATCAGCTTTAATGAATTTTATTTTATTACTCGCACCAAGTATTGAGCTGGCATTGCGCTTGGCGACTTGCATAGCCTCGCCAGACACTTCGGTAGCTGTAATCAATAAATCGGGGCGGTGCTTGACAATGGCAATCGCAATAGCGCCACTACCGGTGCCGAGGTCTATTAGCTTTGAGCCAGGCTTGGCAAGCTCAATGGCTTGCTCAACAATTAGCTCGGTCTCGACTCGTGGCGACAAGACTCTATTGTCGACAAAAAAATCGATACCATAAAACTCCAGTTGGTTGGTAATATAGCAAACTGGTTCGCGGTCGAGCCTGCGCACTATGGCGAGCTCGTAGCGCTCAGCCTGAAGCTTGGTTAGTTCGTCTTGGTCGTGGGCTATTAGCCACTCTCGGTTTTGCTTTAGGCAGTGGGCGAGCAGTAGCTCGCTATCGAGTCGGGCGCTACTAATACCAATGCCATCTAGCCGCCGCTCGGCTGCTACTAGCGACCGACGGATTGTCATGTCTGCTCGGAGAGTATTTTATCGACCGAAGCATTTTTAAGGGCTGTCAGGATTTCGCCGATACCACCATCCATTACTTTGTTGAGGTTATGAGTCGTGTAGCCTATGCGGTGGTCTGTGACGCGGTCTTGCGGAAAGTTATAAGTGCGGATTTTTTCGCTTCTATCGCCAGTGCCGATTTGACCACGGCGTTCGTCGCCGAGTTTTTGGGCGTCGGCTTGGGCCTGAGCATCGAGTAGTCGCGAGCGCAGCACGCTCATCGCCTTAAGCTTATTTTTGAGTTGCGATTTTTCATCTTGGCAAGTTACTACAATACCACTTGGCATGTGAGTAATCCGCACCGCGCTGTCGGTGGTATTAACACTCTGTCCGCCATTGCCGGAGCTGCGAAAAACATCAATCCGCAAATCGTTTTGGCTAATTTCAATATCGTGTTCCTCGGCTTCTGGCAGTACGGCAACGGTAGCGGTGCTGGTATGAATACGCCCCGCGCTTTCGGTGGCCGGCACGCGCTGCACGCGGTGCACGCCCGACTCGTATTTGAGCGTCCCGTAGGCATTGGCTCCGCCAATTTGGGCAATAACTTCTTTGTAGCCACCGACGGGGTTGGGGTTTTCGCTTAGCAGGCTCAGCTTTAGCCCATGATCCTCGCAGTAGCGGGCGTACATTCTGAGTAAGTCGCCAGCAAAAATACTGCTCTCGTCGCCACCAGCGCCAGCTCGGATTTCGACAATGGCGTCTTTTTGGTCGTTCGGGTCGGTCGGTACTAAGGCTAGCTTAACGCTGGCATCAAGCTCTTCTAATAGGGCTCCGAGCCGTGCTATCTCCTCAGTGGCAAAGGCCTTCATCTCAGGATCATTAAGCATCGCTGTGGCCGTCTGGAGGTCGTCTTGGGCGGCAATCACCTTTTCAAACAGCGATAGCTTTTCGAGCAGCTCGCGCTGTCTATTAATTAGCTGCCCAGACTTCGGGCTAGCGTATATTTTGGCATCCCCAAGCTGACTCTCTAGGGCAGATAGCTCGTTTTTGATATTTTCAGTAGTCTTGGTATCGATGATGTTCATAAGTAAAATAAATAATACCCTTATATTATAGGGTATTATTGCGTGTTAGTATTAATTTATTGGTCAGAAGATTCGGTTTTTGGTGCAGCTTCGGCTTCGGTTTGCGGCTTCGTTTCAGGGGTTTTGATGGCCTTAGCGGCTTTTTTGGCTGGCTTAGCGGCTTCAACTTTGTTTTGCGATTTAGCAATTTTAGCTTCTTGGCGCTTGGCGGCCTTCACAGCTTTTTTGCCCAAGGTCTGTTTTTTAGATTTGGCAGCCTCAGTACGAGCTCTAAACTGGTCAACCCGCCCAGCAGTATCTACAAGCTTTTGCTTGCCAGTATAAAACGGGTGGCACTGACTACAGACATCAACAGTTATTTCTGCGACTGTAGATGTGCTTTCAAAAGTGTCCCCGCAACCAAGGCAGGCGACTTTTGTAGGTATTAATTTGGGGTGGATTCCAGTTTTCATAACCAGACAATAGTATCAGATAATCGCCTCTAGGTCAAACCAAAAAAACCTAGGCAGTGGCCTTGCCCAGCTTTGCCGATAGCAGTAGCTGCCTGGTTTCGCCGGTGTCGTCTGTGACCTCGGTTTTTTGGGTTTCATTATAGTAGCTTAGAAGGTAGTGGCTTAAGATTTCTTGGAGGTCTTTGCTTTTGAGCTTCTCGTCGTCGAGGTCGGCGTTGATTTTTTGAAAATCACGATCAGCCAACAGCAGTTTTTTGGCCTCAGCGCGCTTTCCCGATAGCTCCTTGATTTCTTCTTCAAGTTTTTTGTACTCCTCGTTTTGCTCCATAGCATCCTTGAGCTGCTCGCGGATGGTTCTGATTTTTTCTTTCGACTGGGCTATTTCTGGCATTAGTCGGTGTATCGATTGTAGTGGTGTTTTGTCTTCCATTTTTCTCCTTGTTTGGGTATTTAAGTATTAACCATTATAGCGACTGTTTGGTATTTGGCTAGTGCTTAATTTAAATAAATAATAAAAATAGTTGTCAGCAAACAACCAAACCAAACCAAAGCGCTATTTACGGGCTTGGGCGTTGCGGGCGATTTCCATAATCGTATCTTCGTCGTCGGTGATGGTATATAGGCTCATGTCGTTCTCGTCGATGGTACCGGCAGGCAGCATCAGGCCGTGGTGCATATGCCTATCGAGTGTTTCCCAAAAGTACGCTCCAACACAGACAATCGGCACCCTGTGTATTTTACCGGTCTGAACCAGCGTTAAAATTTCATAAAACTCGTCCATGGTACCAAGGCCGCCCGGGAAATAAATATACATGCGGGAGGCAAAACTCAGCGTCACTTTGCGCGTAAAGAAGTACCGAAAGGGAATTAGCTGGGTAACATAGGGGTTAGTAATTTGCTCATTAGGGAGCTTAATATTGAGCCCCAGCGAATTGCCACCGGCCTCCTTGGCCCCACGGTTGGCGGCCTCCATGATGCCGCCGGCGCCACCTGTTACTATGGTATAGTCAAGCTCCTTGACGAGCCTGCCAGCCAAGCTCATGGCTTTTTTGTACTCCGGATGGCTGTCATCAAAACGTGCCGAACCAAAAAAGCTAACCTTTTTGGGGTAGTGGCTAATGAGCTCTAGACCCTGGGTTATTTCTTCGTTGATCCGGCAAACTCGTTCGCTATTTTCGTCAGTATTTTTTAGCTGGCAAGATTGTTGGATTTCGTCTATCGTTAGCGGATCAAAGTCTCTATTGTGCATATGCTATTTATTGTAACGCTTTTGCTTATAAAAGGGCAACTAGTATTGCCAAAAGTACCGCTAGTTATTGCCACCAATAGGCTAGTTTTGGGCTCTACATAAGCTGTTTTAGTTGTTTGTTTGTGCTTTGTTCGTCTTATAAGGTACAAACAGCGCCAGACCTAGTGTTACCCTGATATTGTGCTACGCTACAGGTAGCGTCAAAAAAAGTATGCCAAACACTATTTACAAACCAATTATGCCTATAGTATGATAGGTACATACATCAAAAAATAAACAAGGAGGGTTAAGTACCGATGCCAGAGAAGTCAAAAATATCAGGCTCCATTAAAGAAGATGATTGGGATAAGCCAATGACCTGCCCAATCGACCCAAGCGATCTCGCCGAGTGCGAGGCCTGCCAATAGTTATCTAGTATTTAGCTAATAAAAAGCC